>JANNON010000655.1:0-6084 GCA_031399105.1 Blastocatellia bacterium
CCCGAGTTCGTCCTGATTCAGTTTTGCCACAATATCGATCAAGGCCTTTGCCATTCGAGAGATTTGTCGCCAGTCGGAGATCGGTTCGTAGCCTTGATTGTCATCGAGAGCCGAAGTTCCTAATGGTCGACAGTATGGATACCTCTCCAATACGTAAGCAGAATCTTCGCCGAAACAAACTGAACCGTATGGTGAATGGCTATGCGTTGCAGGTAAACCATGCTTGCAGAGCCGCAATAGACCCCAGGATCGTGCGAAGTCGAGAATTGCCTCTGGTGTGGCGCTCCCCAACTGAAGAAAGGTATTTAGTACCTCAGCTGTGGCTAATACAGTTCCGGCGTAGTCTGGTGGAGAATTGAAAACCCAAACCAGCCGATCCTTGCTCTTATTTAGGTTGACTCTGGCAGGCACCGTAAGAAAACCGTATCCATCGGAACGACCAAACTGGAGACCTCCAAGTTCCCACTCTTTCTGCGCTGCCGTCATACTTAAATAATACTTAATATGCTTGCCTTGGTCGAGATTTCGCGTAACGTGCACCTCATTAGAGGCGATTGAACGTGACACACCATGCGAGAGCATCAAGCATTCCAATTCGGGTAATGGGAGCAACAGACTACGCGAGTGGTTTCTTTTCGCCAGCCACGGGCGGGGTTTCTGAATTCTTGGAGGGTGCTATGACCGAACGAGAGGGGTATCTGGCGCACCTACTTTCTAACTGCTACCGTTCAAATATGGCTCGGCGTGAGCCAAGAAATTGCGATCGAAATGCGTGGTGATTGAAATCTCCTGTGGCGTAATCCTAAAGCCTCACTTCCAGGCCCGATAAAGAATTCGGCTTGGTGAGCCAGAAGACAGCGAAAGCGAGCAATTCCTAAAAATGAACCTTCCAAAAATACTCAAACTTCTAAGAACGGCCTGGCGCACTGTTGCTGGCGGGTCGGATGGATTCTCCCTCATCAGTATTAGAATCTTTCACAATCCGGTTATCGTCCAACAGCTAGGGTCCAACAATGGCTGCAAAGTAACGCATGGTCCAAGAGACCATGTGACAGATCCTGAAGAGTCTCAAATAGCCGGGTCCAAGCCGATGCGAGGAGAATTGGACACTTAAGGGGGGTATTGCGATTGACTACTAATCAACTGGAATTGGTTCAGAGCATTCGGCTGAGGCGATCTTCAATTGCTGACCATTCGGCTTCAGATAATCCAGCCATCACATAAAACAGTCGGTCGATGAGGTCTTGGTAGGGCTGTGCTTTTGGGTCAAGAGTCGACCGTGCAGATCGTGGAATATCACCCCGCTCGACCTCAATCTCAATGATCTTCTTTGACGCTTCGCTAATCACGTTTTGAATAACAATGCTGTATGGATGCTTCTCCAATATTGGTTTGACTACCTTGAAAACAAGGCTCAAATCATCTCGACTGAGAGCATCCATTGCATCGTCTTCAAGCGAGCGCTCCGCGCTCACAAGCGTTGAGGCAAATCTAGGACAAGGCAAATTGTAGAGTTGATAATGACTCACAGCCGCGTTAGTGCTTCCGAGTCGGAAGTACCAATCGGCCATTTTGGAGTTCAGTAGAGCGAGCAAGAAATAGATCGAGATTCGCGATTTTGGCTCTGGTACATAATTGATTTTGTGATTGCAGAACTCTCCGCGTGGTATGTAGGAAGCGATAATCCGGCGAAAGTTGTTTTGAGGGCTACTCTCCTGCACACCTATACGGGAAAAGCGATGATGAAACGCTTTCGTTTCGGACCCCTTGCCAGCTAGGAACTTGTCAACATTCAACAGTAGGTCATTTCCCTGGGACGCCTGCCTCGTGACGTACAAACAGATGGAAGCGCCTCTCGTTACGAGCTTTCCAAAAGATGTGTCGTCTGTGAGATTGCCCTTAGCGCGTTCATTCGTCTCGTTAACCTCACCTTGAGAGAACTCGACGAACTCTCTAAGCCTCGCCATTCGCCCCGTGCGCATGAGCCGTGTAGACAAATCCCAATCGTCTTGAGAGCAACTAACAATCGTGAAGTTCTCTGGATCGTATAACGGGATGCTCTGTGTGGTTAGTTGCAGGCTTGGTGATGCTGAATCAATTACTCTTCCGGGGTGTACGCGCGCTGTGAAGGGTCGTGAATTGATTCCCTGCGAATTATCTTTCAGGACAGTAAAAACGGCAGTGGATAGTTTTGCTTCTGGAAAGATTCGATTTGCTGGATTGTCCTTCTGGGGAAATGCTTCAATTCCGGTGAACGAGCCAACTTCAACAATGCGTCGTCGAATATCAGCGGCTTGGTCGTCTCCTAAAACGGCCATTGGAGTAATGAAGCCTAACCGCCCACCATTTGCGAGGACATCAATCGCACGACAAATGAACAGCTTGTAAAGATTATTCTTTCCGCGTCTGGTGGGTTCATAAACATTATCGTTTTCTACAAAGGCGCGAAGCGCAGAAAGATCTCTACCCGTTTCTCTCTCCGATAATACATCGTAGGGAGGGTTGCCGATGATCGCTTCGAAGCCTGGCGTGCTGCGCCGCCCCACTTCCGCGAAGAAGACCTCTGGGAATTCAAGCTCCCAATGAAAGCATTCAACGTCCGGTCTTGAAGCTATCGCCCTAGTGTTTCTGAACCAAGTTTCCTTCTCGATTTTGCGAAACTCTTTCGCTTTGCTTACTAAGGTGACAGCCTCTTGGTACTGCTCCGAAGTTATTTCACCATCTGAATCTACTAGATTTACAGTCCAAAGATCGGCAAGCGCTCGAAATGGCTCGCGAGCTCTTTCGAAGACTTCCAGAAGTCTTTGCTTTTCTTTTACCTGTTCAGTGGTGTCTGAGGATGCATCCCGAATAGCAGCCAGAGGGTTCAGCAAGGCATGGAGTTGATCTTCAAGTTGAGTCATGAACTCCCGGCTGACCATCCCGAATTCATTGTGTAGAAGGCCCAGGTTCGAGACCTTCGCACCGATCAGACTATTGCCGCAGCGCAAATGGTGATCGAGGAAAGTCAGTGGGCGATCAACCGCGACGGTTTCTAGCCAGAGAGCCAGCTTGGCTAGTTCTACGGCTAACGGATTCATATCAACGCCGTAAAGGCAATGCTCAACAACTTTGCGCTTCCAAAATGTGAGAGAGGATTCATCCCCTTGAAGCTGATCACCATCGTCATCTTGCGTGAAAGGATTCGTTGCAATCTCCTCGGCTAAGTACTGGCAAGCACGGAGCAAGAAGTGACCCGAACCCATCGCCGGATCGAGCACGCGCAATCTAAGGATTCGGTCGTCAAAATCAGAGGTAAGCTGCGCTAGTTGACTCGCCAACTGATCAAGATCATCCCCGGTCGCGGTCGCAAATGACTTTTCCGTCGCGAGTATCTCGTCAGTTAACTGTTCCGATACTGAGTTACAAAGAGGGCCCAACGTATTCTCGACGATGTAATCAACGATATGATCCGGTGTGTAGTAGCTGCCGGTGGCGCGGCGTTCACCCTTGTCCGTCAGAAGGTAGACCGAGCCTGGAGGATATCTTATGGCCGTTAAGTTAAAGCCTGACTCAAGCGCCGTGTTCAAGGGTTGTACTTTTTCTTCCGTGCGGCCCTGCACCCGCCGGTTGATTACAACCATAGTCTCTGCCGCGTGGTGCGGCTGAAGTTCGAGGAGACCTTCGTAGATTGAACCTAGATGCTGAATCGACAAATCATGATAATCAACGCGCGAACGTCCCAGATGCGAATAATCAGGATCAAAGGCCCGTCCAATTTCATCGATGATCTGTGCCAGATACCGATCAGACATTTCATTCTTGGACAGGAAAGGGTGGGCTCCGCTATCAAACAAACCGCCGTTGTAAGCGGGAACCCCATAGGTTCTATGTCCTCGATCTACTAGATCGAACAGTTCCATCAAATAGGCCCATATCCCGTTCTCGCTCAAAGAATACTCAGTTTCTCGCTTCATCCTGACGTTATCGAGACGGGATGCAACATCATCCCGTAGACGTCCAAGTGAACGATTATTTGTGTAGGTACGGTTAACCTTATATGGAAGTAATTGACGGTCTTCTGCGTACATTATGAAGAGAAGCCGGTACAACAATATGAAACTCTGTTCCCGTACAGTCTGAAGGTCCCGAACCGGATCAAGTCCGTTTGCTGGCCAAGCAAGAAATCCCTCGATGCAAAGACGAAGTGCTTCAAACGCATTGTCTTTTAATCTGTCGCCAACGCCAATTCGATACTCCGTGCTGCCTTCGATAGCGCGAACGATAAGTGGGCGTCTCGCGTCGGTCCCGACATAGGCAACGGGACTAAAGAACAAATAGAAATACAGAAACTCATCAATGAGATGTGACTGGTCTGTTAGGTTCGGCGAATCAGTCCAGGCGTTAAGAAGACTTTCCAAATCAAATTCAAGATAGGTTTCGAACCTTCTCTGCTGTAGCTTGAGTTCTCGTGGTATCAATCTCCATCGTCTTCCATTTGTGAGAATGCCATAGGATAAGTTGCTACTATTGAGATACCACTCCATTTGCTCAGGTGGATATTCGCGCTTGGATTGATTCTTGGTGGGTCGATCTAAGCGTATGTGCCAAGCCTTTGCGTCGGCGACAACAGTCGCAAAGTTCCAAAACTCTGGCGCGGTGCGAGACTCTTGCAGTGCAGTTTCCAACGAAGGTTCATCAACAAACAGTGCATAGTCCGGATCACGGCCTTTGAGATGCGGCTGATACTTTATTGTCCATCCGAGAGCTCTTAGAACAGGTTGAATGAATGCCTCTTCGAGTCCTTGTTCATCCCCATATTGACCTACTCGATCGCGTTGCACCCGCCACAGGTCGTCGAGGCGTCCGAGAATGCGCCCAGCCTCTTCTTTGTGTTGGGCCCAATCTGGTTCGATGGGCAGCCGCGTCTTCAGCCAATGATTCGAAAAAAGATCGCGATTGACCAACGGGCCAAATGGTAGAAAATCTTGGGAATCCGCCATCGTCGAGTTCGGAACTGGCTCTAGCCGAAAGGATCGAGAACGTACCTAGATTAACAGAAGTCGCTGAAAAATTGAGGAAATTGAGATTAAGATGACGGCGCGCGACGAGCGCCATGCGTAAAGACTGCCCGTGGTTCTGTGCGCTTCTTTAATGCGATGGGAGAAGAACTTGAGCAGCGACCAGGAACTTAAAACCGCTGAAGCGCACGCGAATGCCATATTCGCCGGCATTCAACTCTATCGAGAGTACATGCGGAAGTGCGAGCCTATGATTATGGCCGTAATACCGCGCCCTGCGCTCGGGCACCGAGATGTCGCAATCCAGGCAGTATGGATGAGAGCTTACGCGTGGATGCAGAGCCTCGAACTCCTCAACCATACCAAGCACATACAAGCGATTTCCGCTGGCAATAGATCATTGCTTGAGTTCTCGGTTGACCTTGTGTTGCTTCATACCGATCAGACTAATAGCAGCGGCTGGAAAATGTACCATCTGGCCTTTTCCGAGCGACTGAAAGCGGCCGAGCAGTTAGTACAGTTTTACGGGCCTGGCAACGTTCCCGCCGTACATGCCGAGGCCGAGTCATTCATCCTCCGCGAGAAGAATTCTATTGATGATATGCGAAGGACATTGTGGCCCAATACCAAAGATCCTAGTAAGGCGGCACATCCGGACCGTTGGACAGGGCGGAATCTCTTCACAGATGTCGAAGCGGCGGATGCTGCATACGGCGATCAGATCAAGGCAAGCCTAGGAATGTCGCTGGCCGAGTATTACCGCACGGAGTACCGAAGGATGAACTGGCTGATTCACTCAACTATGGCGGGCGTTACCAATATGGATCGCATTTATTATTCCAATGCCGCAGTTCTTGCCCTGAAGTGGTGTCAAGACTTAGCAATGTTCTGCACGCAGATCACTCTCAAGGATCAGCAGTTTCACGATGCGATAGACGACCTAAATACACAATGGCGGGAACTACGTCATCAAAGAGACCTTAACTACGGAATGCTCATGCGCGAGTTTGAGGCTGGGAAGCCGTCAAAGGAGGCAGAGTAACCAATCTCTTTCGACGTGATGCGAAAACCGTTGCCTTCCCTA
>JANNON010000058.1:0-2330 GCA_031399105.1 Blastocatellia bacterium
CTCTTGCAAATCCGCGATTCTAGCAGTGTCAACTCGCTATGCTCACGAGGGGTGCCCACGGAGGGACACCCCTACAATGCTTCCCCGCGACCCAAAAGTTCTGTGCTAATATCTGCGCCAGCTCAGCATTTGGCGGTCTCCCTGCCCTCGCTCCTTAGCCCACACAAATTAGTCTGAAGTTTTCAAGCACTGGTATGCGAAATTACGATACCGAGCGCGTAGGAGGACTGGGGTATGGCCTTAATCCTGATTGTGGACGATGACGAAGCGATTCGCGACACACTTTATGAACTCTTATCTGAGGAATATGTTTGCCAAACTGCCGAGACGGCGGAAAAGGCTCTCGCGCGGCTTCACTCCGATGAGTACGACGTCGTACTCACCGATATATCAATGCCGGGCTTGAGTGGTCTCGAGTTGCTCGGTCATGTGCGACAGCAGTTTCCTCACACACCCGTAATCATCGTGTCGGGGATCAGCGACCAGGAGCATGCGCAAGGACTGATCAAACTCGGCGCGTTCGACTTTCTGTTGAAGCCGTTTAGCTTGGAAGCAGTAGAGAAAAGTGTGCAGCGAGCGATGAAGTATCGAAAGCGGTTACAGAGAGAGGCAAAGCTGTATCAGCAACAGGAGGGCCCCGGAGATTGGAATCTCATCAATTGAGTCCCGTCATCAGGCCGCGACGCTCGCGAACTGTTCCCGCGCCAACTTTATGGCCCGATGTTTCCGGATCTCTTGAGCCAGTTCCATTATCCGTTCTGCGGCAAACGGTTTTGTTACGACCCATTCAACACCGGCATTCTTTTGTTGACTCGATCCTACGGCATCACCCCAACCCGTGACGACGGCAATGGGAATGGTCACGGATCGTTTCCGAATCTCCTGGGCCAATTCCCAACCGCTCATGCCCGGCATTCCCACGTCAGTGAAAACTCCATCAAATTCGCGCGCCCCGAATAGTGCCAGCGCTTCACGTCCATCCTCCGCCAGATAAACGCGGCATCCTGCCATCTCGAGGATATCCCGGAGCAACTCTCGCACATCAGTTTCGTCATCGACCACCAGGATCAGCGGCCGATTCTCGGGTCCTGAATTCGCTGCGGTAGGGGACTCCGGAAGCTCGGTTGCAGGCGATCCAATGTCAGCATGCAGCGCAATTTCTTCGCAGTTCGCAATTGGAAGAATTATTCTGAATTCGGTACCAGCGCCAGGTTCGGAATCAACTTCGATCTTTCCCTGGTGGCGACGGATGATTCCAAAACCAACAGCCAGACCCAATCCCAGACCTGCCTTTCCTTTCGTAGTAAAGAATGGATCGAAGACGCGAGAGCGAACGTCCGGATTCATTCCGATTCCGGTGTCCTTCACCGAGATCACAACTGAGCCGCCGTGGTCTTCCGCTGCCAGCGTCAAACGGCCGCCGGTGGGCATGGCGTCAACTGCGTTGAAGACCATGTTGATTAGCACTTCGCGCAGTTCGGAGTCGTCACCCATCACCAGCGAGCGTGATTGAATCTGCCGGTCGAGGTTGATCTGAACATTTGAAGCCTCTGCCTGGTCCTTCCATCGTGGCCTCGTGATTTCGCTCACGTCCATAAGCAGTTGATCGAGAGCGATCGGCTCGAAGTCGTGATCTTTACGTTGGCGTGCGAAGTCTTGAATACGCTTGACCGTCTTCGCACCGTCCTGGGCAGACCTAATAATGATGTTCAGACCGCGTTTGATCTTTTCTGGGTCGTCGGTACGCAACAGTAACTGCGCCCGCCCCAGAATTCCTGCGAGTGTGTTGTTGAAGTCATGAGCGACGCCTGATGCGAGTTCGCCGAGTGCAGAGAGTTTCTCCAGTTGGGAAAATTGTTCGCGAATGCGCTCCTGCTCGGCGATGTAGTGCGAGAGTTCGGCGACGTGAAGTTCGGCTTGTTGCGCCTGGGCCGCTGACGCCTCAATGTTTTTTAGATAGGTCCGATAAGTGAAGAAGACGATAGCGATGATCGGTGCGCTAATGAGTACGGCGTAGAATCCAACCGTCGAGATGAGTTTTGCAATTACTGCGGCGGCGGAAGCTCCGGCAAAGTAAGTAATCGATGTCCAGAGAAAATGTTCATTCCAGGTATGCCAGATGGATTCGTCAACTTTAAGCGCGCCCGCGACCGCGACGATTCCCGAGTTTGAGGCGTACTGGAGCAAAGCAATTGCGCAGGTCGCGGCAATTAGGCTTGCCGATAATGGGGCGGTGTGAAGTGTGACTACCTCTCCAAACCAGGCGTCGACACCCTGAGCGGTAATGAAAGTAGCGCACGCGGCGCAACCCCAGTTGAATGCAATTGTGC
>JANNON010000676.1:0-6747 GCA_031399105.1 Blastocatellia bacterium
CCAATGCTCGAAAAAGACTTGCTAAGCCAAAGTCAGCGCCACCGATGGTAATGATCTTGAGGCCACTCTTGGTAGAAACTGGAAAGTGGAGTTGATCATTCTCACCAGTAAATTCCTGAGCGGAGTTAGCTGATTTGATTGCTTCAGCGAGTGTCTCCCACGCTCTCACCAAGTCTATGTTCACAAACTGCATTGCGACTGCCATCAGCGCTCGAGCTCGATCAGGATCGGTTATGTCCAAGCGGCGCGCTTCATCCCAAGCCTCGTTTAGAAAAGAAAGCGAGCGAATTTTATCCGTTCTTGCTAACAATTGTGACACTTGCGTATACGCCCAAGCGCGTTGCATATTCGATAGTTGGCCTGTCTTAGCAAGGTGCGCTGCCGCAAGCGCCTGCTTTCTTTTGAGCGCGATTTGAACTAGCACCATATCCACATACCGTCGGACTTGAATGCGTCGCTCTGAAACTGCGATCTTGTCTGCCAGATCTTGCGCGGCAACATCACCTTTCTCGGCCAGCTTAGCTGCAACATCCGCATAAATTGAATCTCGCTCATTTGAAGTCTTGGCGCGGTCAATCCTGTCCTGCAGTTTCTCTAGCGTGTCGGCAACATCTTCTTCTGGTTGAAGGCCTTGGGTGATTAGCGGACTATCGCCCCCAAAAGTCGTTTCGCCAGTTCTGCTGAATAGTTGTGAGCGGAGCGCGTTCGCTGTCTCAGGTGCGTGCTTATCAAAAAGCGGGAGTAGCCGTCTTATTACGAGGTCTTTTCCGGTGCGTCCTGAGGAAGTAAAATCCTGGTCGGGTGGAGGTAGCGGCCGAAGCAATATGCTGCCGGCAATCTGAAAAAATCTAGTACGAAGCGGTTCGGAGATATTTGGTGGGGTCAGCGTTTCTTCAAGTTGACTCCAACGGGCATTGCCTTCAGCAGAGAAAGTTACATAAAGGGTCGGAGTGAAGATGTATGAAGATAGTCCGGAGGCAGTATTGGCATCAGCGAGAACATTCGACGCGGCCCGTTCAAGCAGGAAGGCATATTGTTGATCGGCGATTCCAGATCTTCTCGGTCGTAGCAGCGAAAGAAATCCAATGGAGTTCGAATTCACTTGGTCGAGGACTGGCTTCACATACTCCAGCGCGCGTTCGAACTCGCCCGCCGCAAGTAGGTTCCTAGCGAGGAGAAATCGCTTGGCAGTGGCGGCCGAGGCTGGGCCGTTATCACGCGTAGGCGCAGCGCCCGAACCGTTGTTGATCTCGCCGGACTCACCCCTCGTGTCTTCTTTCAGTTTATGAAGGAACTCTTCACATAGTGCGCTATCACGCCGTGCTACTAGATTCAGAACCTCTGACCGGAGATCCCGGCCTGAACTGCGCCTTAAGGCATTGACCATGGAGGCAACAGACACTGGTATCGGACGCTCATTCTTAAAGATGAGGTCTTGGGCGTCACCTTTTTCTGCTGCATCCCAAGCTCTGCGAAACAGAGTTCGACCGGTGTCGTTGTCAGTGTTCCATAGTACGTCCGCGGCTTGAGCTAAAACCTTAGGACGGAGGGCTTGGTCCTGGTAATTCCGTGCTTCCTCTGCCAGTGAGACAACAAGCGAGATTGCGAAAACCCGTTGCTGTTCAACCTGCGCATCTAACTCTCTTGCCGGATCTGCCCTCCCACTGCTGGCCTTGTCCTGGATCTTCTTTTCAATCTGCGGACGACTGGAAGTTGCCAGTCCGAATACGCAAAGCAGCGATAAGAATTTCAGACCTAATGTGCTGCGATTGCGCATGGCATGTCTTGAATCTGGCGGCAGAGTGCTTTTGTTCAGCAGCAGTGTACTCAATGGCTCCGGTGATTACGCAGAGCTCTGCGTCTGCGTAAACAGCCTTATTAAGAATGTGATTTTAGTCGGATGCTGACCTATTAAACAAGATTTCCATTCTGCCAGCACATGACGCCTCCGTCATCAAAGACACAACAGAACATCGTTGCGGTGCAGCCATTTTCAGCGCTCCACTCGACACAGCCCATTTCCTGACATTGGGCTGGTTCTGCAAGAGCGTGCGGTTGCGAATAGACCAATGCTGTTAACGCTACGCAAAGGGCGAGAACATTCGTAATGAGGCGATAACGGGATAGTATTGAGGTGACTCTCATTTGAGGCTCCTTCTTAAGAGTTAGAGGGGTGAGTGAACGGCGATAGCTGATCTGAGAAAACAGCATACCACCGGAACATTGGTAACTTCGGCGGGGACTCTACGTGTTCGAAGCGCTAACTGTCAATCATTCCCGGCGCTGATGAGGACGTCGGAAATACTTGAACTCAGGCATTGCCGTGTGCATGTCTGTTAGTCGTGTGGTCGCATTGCACTCCAACGAAATTCCCAAATCGGTTGAGTTATCTTCCCCGCCCGTGGCTGATCATGTTTGCAAACATCCGATAGCCGCCAGGTACTCCCGCTCGTAACTGCCGGTACCAAACCATACTGGTGTAGATGTAGGTTCCCTTTCCGTACTTCGCCACCAGCAGCCCGCCGTACAATTCCTTTTCACCTGGATCGGCACTCGAAAATAACACTTCGTACTCCGCGTCCCACTCCCTCGGATAGTAAAGCCCGCGCTCCTGAATCCAGTTCTCGAAGTCTGTGGCGGTAATCCTATTTGGATAATTCATCAGCCGATGCCGCGGCAGCAGAAATTTTACCGGCGCCGCTTCAACGGTGATGCGCTCCCCACCCAGCAAAAGTTTGTATGGCGCGAGTTGCGGACGGTTCTTTCGCTCGTCAGGATTCCACTCGTTGTCCTTGTGATAGAAGACGATCAAGTTCCCGCCGTCCTGCACGTACTGCAACAGCCGAGCATTCGCGCCAATCAATTCGGGATGAGCTTCGTAACCACGATTGTCGATGATGAGGGTGTCGTAAATCTTCAGATCAGCATTAGCGATATCGTTCGTGGTCAGCGATTTCGATTCGACACCGAGGGCCGCGAGCGAGGTTTCCAGCGTCTGATCAAAACTCGGAACATAGCCGACACGCAGCGGCTTGGAGACTAAGGCATTCGTCACTACCACCGGAACCTGTCGTTCAATGACTGGAACGCTGCTGGTGATCGATTCAACCGAAACTTTGAGTATCCCGTTCGCTCCTTTTGTCAGGGCGGTTTCATTCCTAATTTCGTTTGGTTGCAACACAATCGGCGGACTAACCCACGTGTCTCGCCCCAGCCTGGTTTTGATATGACCCTCAAACTTTGCCGGCAGGTGGTTCACGAGCTGTAGATTAAATGACTTGCAGCGCCCCGACGTTGGAGCAGCGCGAACACATGGTGATGGGGTGATGTTCTTGATCTCTACCGCGGGCACTACGTCGAGACTAACTGCTGGTTGAGCAAAGAACTTCGCGCCCTCAACTTCGAGTTCCGCAGTAACGATGAAGACGTCGCCGAACAACCTGCCATCGTAGAGGTGATCCTCGTTAGGGACAGTCAATGGCGTGGTTTTGGGAGTTTGGTGTTCGACGGCGACGGTTGTCTCTGTATCGGGCAGCAGCAAGTCGGCTGTATCGGCAACTTTCTTGTCCCCGTCACCCTCAAAAGTTACACCCATCACCTTAATTCCGCGGTCACCAGCGTTCGCCAAACCGATCGTAAAGTTAGTGGTAGTTCCCGGCACTACGATCTTTCGTTCGGGAGCGACGGTGATTGAAACGCCTGATGCCAGTTCGAGCGCCTTACTAATCCGTTTCTCGAGCAACAGCAAACGATATGCATCCTCGACCACAGGCGCTCTTGACTGGCCCAGTCGCCAATCGATCAGTGCATCGAGCAGCTTATCCGGTTGATTGAGAAACTCTGTTAGCGGCTTTCCATCGCTTGTCGGTGCCAGACGCGAGGCCAACGACGGCGGGATTTGGAGTCCGGCCACCGGCGTCGTTGCTCCCGCCGGAAGTGTTGGAGTATTCGCCGACGCCTTTAAAAGCTGATAGCGGATTAGATTGAGTTTTCCCGTCTGATTATTTAGGGCGCGCAGCCAATCGCTGAGCGACTTGGGCCACGGACCCTGCGACGCGTGCTGCTGCAAGCCCATCAGCGCCTGCTCGCCAAATGAAGTGCCGCGTATCGGATCCACTTCATTTGGATCGATCGTCACAACCATTTCGCTAGTTGCGGCAGGAGTTGAAACAACTGCTGCTGCGCTACTCCGTCGTATTCGCACGAAAAGCCGCTTTGCCTGCCATGTGCCCACACTGCTCAACTGCTCAGGAAAACGGGTCGCGTCTGCCGCCGCTTCAAACGCCTCGACGAGCAGTCGCCCGGTTGCCTGATGATGGCCGTGACCGCTGGTCGTGTCGTGGTTGGTGATGATCACGTCTGGCCGCAGCTCGCGAATCTTCAAGACCATCCGTCTTAAAGCTTCGTCACGCCCCCACTCGCGAAATGCTTCCTCGAGGGACTTTGAGTAACCAAAATCCTTCAAGCCCAGGAAATGTGCTTCCGAGCCCTGAATGCGTGCCGCATTGAGTGTTTCGCGAGCGCGGATGACACCCATCTGTTCGTACAACTCGGGGCCGATGGCGTTCTGTCCGCCTTCACCGTAAGTCGTAAACAAACTGACGGTGTGCACTCCGTACTTTCGGCGCAGCACTGTCAGCGTCGTTCCGTCTTCATCGTCTGGATGCGCGGCCACACACATCACTGTGAACGGATTGGTCAAATCAATCAGGGCCTGGTGAAGTTCGATCTTGTTCGTTCGCGGAGAAGCTGCGGCTGCCTGCTGGGCATTCGCTGTCTGGATCGGAAGAGCCGGCGGGAAATTTAAGATTAGGCACGCAAAGGAAACAACGACGATCTTCCAATGCTGGTGTTTTCTGTTTAGCTTCACAGAGGTTCCTTTAGAATTTCGCTGAACGTTCCAGCTTACCGGCCACCATCATACTCAATGCAATCACGACAATCAGAACCACCCCATAAGATGCTGCTGAGCCGAGATTGAAGTCGCGTAGCTCTGATGCAATGGCAATTGAAACCGGTCGGTTCCTTGGTACAAAGACCAACACCGAGGCCACATACTCGCCCAACGCGATGACAAACGCCAGCAAGGTTCCCGCAACCGCTCCGGGCCAAACTAACGGCAACGTAACGCGAGTGAACCGTCGCCACCAACTTGCCCCAAGCGTCGCTGCCGCACGTTCAAGCGCCGGATCGAGCTGCTCCATATTCGACTGCACGGCCCGCACCACCAGCGGCATGAACCGCAGAAAATAGACTACCGGCAGAATCCAGAACGTCCCAACCAGGATGAACGAACCAAGCAGCGCGCTAGGCTGACCATATGCTTCAGCAATAGATACCGCGACAACCGTCCCAGGCAAGGCCCAGGGAATTAGAACGAGCAAGGAGATCGTTCGTCTCCACACGCGCCGCATGTTGCTGGTTACGAGCGTGGCGACGCAGAGACTCCAGACCAGCGCCGCCACTGCCGCGATTCCCGCCATCGAAAGACTGTTTAGAAAGACTTCGTTAGCGCTGGACTCAGTCAATATTCGCCGGTAGTTGTCGATGGTATAGACCGGTGGCAGCGTTTGCGTTGTCCAGACTCCGTCACGCGCAAAGCTGACCAGGATCAGCGTGGCGATTGGCAGAAACAGCAATACCGAGAATAGAACGGCGGCAGCGATCGCGAGGATGCGAGCGCGACCTCGGGTGATTGCTTTGCGAGTTCGCGGTGCGCCTTTCATCGCTGCGGCAGCGAACTTCCTCGTTCCTTCGTATCGTTGAAAGAAGACCAATGCGCTTAGCGAGATGACCGCCAGAATGACAGTCTCCGTGATCGCCATCGTGTTGTCGCCGCGTTGGCGTGCCGTGAATATTTCGAGCGTCAGCATTCGCACGTTTCCGCCGAAGAATTGTGGCGCACTAAATGACGCCATCGATGTCATGAAGGTGAGCAGTCCGGCCGCCAGCAACGAGGGCGTTAGTTGCGGCAAGAGAATTCGTGTCAGTACGTAAAATTTTCCGGCGCCCAGTACGCGTCCGGCTTCCGCCAGTGCTGCGTCAACGCGACGAAGCCCGGCTCCCGTAAGCACATAGAAGAATGGATACATGGTGTAAGTGTGGAACAGCAGCAGCGCCGTCCAACCACGTAATGTCCATGGCGCCTTTTCCAGATTGAACGTGTGCTGGACTAACCGCGCGAGCATGCCTGACTCGCCGCAAAGCAGGATGAAGGCCACCGTGCCGACGAGCGGCGGCAACACGAGGGGCATGGCCGCGAGGGCGGCAAAGACTCGCTGCCCCGGAAAGGCGTAGCGTTCGAATAGGAAGGCGAGCGGCACACCAACGAAAGCACAGAAGAGGACGGTCAAGAGCGATATCGCCACGCTGGTGAAGATCGCCTCGAGCACAACCTCCTGAGAAAGAACTGTCGTGTAGTTTGCGAGGGACCAACGACCGTCATGCGTGAGTGACGTAACGATTACGTGAAGGTTGGGATAGATGACACCGTAAAAAAGAACGACTGCGGTGATGATCAGGAGAACGATGTGCGGAGACCGAAGTCTTAGATGGAATGGGCGGAAGGCTTTAGGGGAGTCAGCAGCGTTTGTTCCTGGTGTATCCATGACAGCAATCTTGCAGTGGGAACGTCTCACAGTCAGGAAGGCGGACCCTGTCCCCGCTAGATTCAGTAATATTGAGTTTAAGAATATCTTTCAAGCTGTTCTGTAAGGTTGAATGGTTTTAAGCATTCAGCGGGGACAG
>JANNON010000698.1:0-5261 GCA_031399105.1 Blastocatellia bacterium
GTTAGGACAAGTGTTGGACTGGATGTGCAGAGGTTTCTATGCCAATCAATCGAGCCAGTCAAGACTTAAGCGCGGAGTAATCACTGTGCCGCAACGATCTCAGCAGGGAAGTAGTAAACGCGCATGATCTTTCCGCCGCTAAATTCATATACCGACAAGCTTCGTTGTGCCCTCACGATGCGTTGACTGGTCCACGTGGCGCGCTCCATCGCAGCTACTCGTCCACCCGCCGTCTGGACCCATTCGAGCGAAGATTTGCAGGTTGGACAACTCTGGAAATAGCGCTCCATCGTTCCTCGCAGCACCGATTTGCCGTCCGCTTCCACAGACACATTCGAGCCATTCAAAGTTAACCACTGCACCTTTTCATCGACCATCGCGAGCATCGAGTTCAACTCTCGCGCGTTGAAGGCTGCGACGAAGTCTCGCACCATCTTTTCCTGTGTCTCATCAATCGTGGCGCCGCAGTTCGCGGTGGAGGCGGAAGGAGTTAGAAGACAAACCAGTATTACTGAGAGAATCCCAAAGCGCTTCATTACACCTCCGGAGAATCGTTATTCGTTTACCGCTGCAATCGCTTCGATCTCGATCAGAAATCCGTAGTGCAATTTACCGGTGGGAATTACGGCTCGAGCGGGGCGATGATCGCCGAGCACTTTCGCGTAAACTTTATTCACGGCGCTCCAAAGATCGATGTCGGCAACATACAGCGTCATCTTCAAGACGCGATTGAGATCGCTGTTAGCAGCTTTCAGTATCGCGGCAACGTTCTTCAGAGTCTGCTCAGTCTGCTCTTCGATTGAACCAAGCTTCTTCTCTCCCGTTTCGGGATCGATCGAAAGCTGTCCTGAAACAAAGACCAGCCCGTTATAGACCACAGCTTGTGAGTAATGGCCACCGGGAGCCGGAGCGTTCGCAGTATTGATCGGTTTGATTTCCATATTGGGCAAGATAATTAGTCAACGTAGGCTGGTCAATCTGTAATTTGGAGTGTTGCGTAGATTCTAACGAATTGTCTGAAATCGCTGAGCGAGTTTCCGTGGGTGGAATTCGCCTTTTTGTGCGACGCCAAAAATGACTAGCGTGTGTAGCGCGCGCGAACCGCGAGTTCCTCCTCGCCTTCCGGTGTGACGTTGTACATCGCCATTTCCAACCCACTTTCCGATGAGGAGACAACGATCCGCCAGCCCCAATCCGGACCAGGAGGTGCTTCATAGGATCCGCGCAGATCAATCACGCCTTCATCGCTCACCGTGCCTGCGCAAGCCATAACCTTGCTGCTCATGTGCCATGAGTCTACCCATGCGGCGGTCGCGACATTCTGCTTTTCGTCATTGCCCAGCAGCAACAAACCCTCTTGCGGGACATTGTCATGGCTCCACGTATAACTAAATACCAGAAACTTCCCCGCAGCCGCGGGTCCGACAGATAAACGGGAAGGGGAAACTTGTTCAGGCGGCGTCAGCCAGGGCGTCCGCAGAAGATTCTCACCGCTCCACACACCAAGCAGACGGTTTTGGATGTTGGTTAGACTCATGATGCTTTCAGCGTCTCCACTCGAATCGGTTTCTTAATTCAGAACCGGTGAGCGCAGCGACCGGGTCCTCGTTTGGAGACCCAACTTGCCGTCGAGTTGCCCGCGCATAGCGGTCTCGTTCAGTGGCCTTCGGCGCGAACGGCGAAGTCGTTACCGCTCCAGTGTTCTGATTTGACGGGTCCTGCCATAACGAATCAAGGCTTGCTTAGCTTAGACCCGAGACCTGGGACCTGAGACCCAGTCTATTCACAACACTCAATAAACGACGTCAGGTACCAGCGGCCCTTTCGAAATTCAAACACAGCGTACCAGGGAAAGCTGCGTTCTTTAATTGCCTTCTGATCGTTTGCGATTGGTGGTGCTACGCGACTCGGCCAGCGGCTGTCAGGATTTCGGTGTGCGGTGTTGGTGACACTGCTTTCGGCAAGCACTTGTTCCAAAGCATCCAACGCCCCGGGCTGAGCGTTGGTCCAGTATTCAAAAGCCTCGTCTCGGGAATCGTTGTTTCCGTTTTCGTCGCCGCCACTGCTGAGATAATAAAACTCGCGGCTCATCAATTTCGAAAGAGCAGTCTGATTACGGCTTTTTGCCGCTGCGCGTAAGGACGCGATAAAGGGCTTCCACGCGCGATCAGCGCTCTTCGTTTGCGCCTCTGAAACCGTGGGAGTAAGCAGTGCCAGCAAAACTAACAGATATCGTAAAGCTCTCATCCTTGATTACACCTCTAGCTTTTGATTTTAGAATCGCGTTAACAGAGGTATTTATACCTCAGTGATAGTGCACGCGTCTTTTCTTTGGCGGAAATATTTCTTGTCTCAAGCCCTCTGCTTCCTTCGCTGCAGCGCTGCGGCTATCGCATAGGCAAATCCAAACACGAATGCGGCAGGGAAGGCGATGAACATTGCCTTTTCCCAGGCGATGAACCCTTCGAATTCTTTTTGCGTGCGTGGGCTTCCTGTTTTCCCAGCATAACCATTTTCGCTTTGCCGGATTGGAGCATCAGGGAAGTTATACACTCCGTAAAATCCGGTAGCGGCAGCGGCCAGGCAGGCTGCGATCGTGAGTAGCAGCATTATTCTGACGAGCGGCGATCGTGGCTCGCGCTCCTCGTAATCAATTTTGCGTTGTGCCTCAGCGCTCGTTTGATCAGCCATTGCGCGACTCCATTAATTACGCTTTTCATGAACTGCTCCGGTAGACCGGGCCGGAACTGATCTTAGAACAAGTATGTACGAAGATTCAAAATTGAGTAGGGCTCCCAAAATTGAGTGGGATGCAGTTTGATCTCTGTAAATGAAATGCGGCGTATGGGTCATGAGGTCAGTACCAACGCGCGGTAGCGGGTGGGGTGTTGTGTTGAATCGAACATTAGAACCCGAAGAACTTGTTGGTGCGCCCACCTTCCTGATAGTGAGACTGCCCATCTGGTCCTCCTAATATTCAGCACGTTAGCGCTACTCACAGTCGCGGTAGTCGCCAACGAATTCTGGAATTGAACTCGATCCAAAACTGAAGGCCGGCACATGCCGGCCTTCGCATCACCAATCTACAGGTGAACACTCTCCTGCTAAGGCTGCGTAGTCCCACCCGCTCGTTGTTGAGTCATCCCTCGGTTGAGTAGCATCTTTACTTCCACTCGACGGTTTTGAGCGCGTCCAGCCGCAGTCGTGTTGTCGGCGACTGCCTCTGTCTTGCCATAACCCATCGGAGTAATGAAGCGACGGAGCGGCACTTTGTGATTCACAGCCAGGTACTGGACTACCGCATCGGCGCGCGCGCGGCTGAGCCGGAAATTCTTCGCTTCGCTTCCGGTCCCGTCAGTGTGGCCGGCAACTTCAATCATATAGGCCTTCGCGCTGCTGGCGCGGACGGCAAGATCGTCAAGCTGTCGTTTGGCTTCCGGGGACAAGACAGCGCTGTTGACTCTGAAGTTTACGGCGACTGTCTCGCTGACATCGTAGTCGTCGAGGGCCGAAATGCGTTCATTAGCGGCAGCCGCTTCGTTGCGCGCCTCAGCAGCCACAGCGTAAAGCTCGTCCATCTGTCCAGCCATACGTTGCTGGTTTTCTTCGACAGGGCCGACGCGAGTCTCTGCCGTAATCGCGGCGCGCATGTCTGACTCGTCAAATCGGACCTTCTCGGCGACGAGCTGACCCTGCGTGTTACCTCGTCCTTCCACCTCAACAATTAATCCGCGCAAGATGTCTGTAACTGGATATTTCTTTCCGCTCCGCAAAAAGCCACCGTGGGTCTTGATGCTGGTGCGGTCGGTCAAAAGCACCTGGTAGTCCATTCGATTGCGATCGCGAATTGTGAAAGTGTCGGCATCGCGTCCAATTACCACACCTTTGAATTTCAGCTTCGAGCCACTTGGTACGGTTTGAATACTCGTGTTTCGTTCTCTGGTACTCGCGGTGGTTGTAATTTGTCCAAAGACGAGCGAGCTGCTTGCCAACAAGAGCGCCAGTCCGAATACCAGATTAAATCGTCGAAAATCAATGCGCATCACGTAACTCCTCAAAGGCAAAAAGGGAATGCACAGCATTCCATACGCTTTAGATTATCGGGTGATCTAAGCTGGTTATTGGGGGAAGGAGAAAAGCCTAACGAAAAGAGATGAAGAAATCAAAGGGTAAGTTGTTCGCAAAAAAGGCTCATCGAAGTTTTGCTTAGCGATTGAGGATCCCAGGGAATATCGCATTGAATTTAGAATCGATCCGCTAGACTCGTCTACCTTGGCACGGCTAAAGGATACGCGAAGCAGTCAGAACCGTGAGCGGCAGCGACCGGGTCCGACACGAGAATTCAACCTGTTCTGAACTGCTCATCACTGCTTCGCGCGAGTCGTGTACTTCGAATCGACCCGGTCGCTACGCTCGCGGTTCTGATTATGGGGACGCTTGGATGATCGCGCACGCTGAACTCTCATCGTTAGGAAGTCACAGCGATTATCGTTTTGACTCGTCCGATTTCACCAGTCTCGATCCGGACTTTGATGCCGTGCGGATGTTGTGGTGATCTCGTCAGAATATCTTTCACAATTCCGCGCGTTAGTTTTCCGGTCCGCTGGTCTTGTTTAAGAATGATCTCAACCTCAAGGCCGGCCCTGATGTTGTGCCGCTGATTTCCGTCGTTCATGTAGGCATTGTCTCTATCGGACACACGATCCACAACGTCTGCCCTGAAGAGTGTGTGGACCCTAGAGAAACCTCTCCTTCAGCATGACTGGTCATGAAGATCGGAGCCGACGCTATCGTGTCGGGCGAAATTGCAACTTACCCAACTCGGATCACGAAATTGCAACACAAAGAGTTGTTTACCAGATCTACGGCATGTGATAGTTTGACGCCGTTTACCCGCGTGGATAATGCTCGACTCACACAATCGACACCTTTAACTCGACTGCATGGCTTTGCAAGCAAGCACAGCGCCCAGACTAGTTCGCGCCTTCATCTGCTTGTGCAGTTTTTGCTGAATGGGAGAACCATATGAACCTTCGTGCTAGATGGATAATTTCACTTACAGCAATACTGCTGGTCAGCTTACTAATCATGCTGCCGAGGATTTCTGAAGCCGGAAGGACAGCAACTGAGGCTGACCAGTCTGAACAAGTTCCAGTGAACGACGCGCTTAGGGGCGCTCATTATCAAAGTTCCAGAGAAGACGTCACGGTGGTCGCGTCTTATCAAAACGACACCTCGATTCCACTTCGCGACATGAAACC
>JANNON010000707.1:0-10057 GCA_031399105.1 Blastocatellia bacterium
CGTTCGCGATCTTGTCGTTGATCGTTCGCAGATGTTTGATCACCTGAAACGAGTGAATGCGTGGATTGAGCTCGACGGCACACACGACCTCGGGCCCGGTCAGCGCATGGATCAGGAAGACGTGCAGGAGCGTTACGCCTACTCGCGCTGCATGACTTGCGGCTGCTGCCTGGAAGCTTGTCCGCAGTATGACGAGGATCAATACATTGGACCGCAGGCAATCGCGCAGGTGCGACTGTTCAATATGCATCCGACCGGTAAGATGAACCGCGACGAAAGATTAGAAGCAATCGTGCAGGAGGACGGGATTTCAAACTGCGGCAACGCGCAGAACTGCGTGAAAGCGTGTCCGATGGGCATCCCGCTGACGAAAGCTATTTACGAAGAGAACCGCGAGACTGTCCTTTACGGGTTGCTTGGTTGGTTGCGGCGGTAGCCTACTTGGACTTACAAATGAAGTCAGTACCGAAACGCGGTAGCGTCGAGTCTTGCCCGCGAGGTTTTCAGCAGTGACCCGACGCTACCGCGTTTCGGTACTGACTTCATTTGTAAGTCCGACCAACCCAAGGAACCCAAACCTAATAATGAAATCCTTTCGCTTGTTCACTCTTCTGCTGCTGCTTGTTACTGGCTCGGCGGTGAATCCTCAGACGCCGGATCGATGCGGCCAGAGTTTGCGCGTCGAGCGCACGATCCCTGTCGGTCAGAATCCTGTTGCTGTCGTTGCCGCGGATTTTAACGGCGATAGACTTTCGGATATCGCCGTCGCTAACAGCGGCTCCGACGACGTTTCGATCATGCTGCGAGATACGAAGGGTGTCCTGATCCCGTCGAGTCGCGTGCCAGTCGGCAAGACGCCGCGGAATTTAACCGTTGGTGAGTTCACTGGAGACAAGCAGCTCGACCTCGCGGTCGCCAACGGCGGCTCAAACAACATTTCGATACTGGTCGGGGATGGCTTGGGTGGCTTTCGCTCGTCTGAACGTTATGAGGTAGGGAGAGAACCCGTCGCCGTTATCTCCGCTGATTTCAATAACGATGGTAAGGGGGATCTCGCTACTGCCAATGCGAAGTCGAGCAATGTTTCAGTCTTGCTAGCCAAAGGCAACGGCGGCTTTGAGACCGCAATGAATCTAGCGGTACCGTTAGGGCCGTTCTCTTTGCAGGCCGGTGACGTTACCGGTGAGGGCAAGATCGATCTGGTGACTGCAAATTCCACGTCCAACAGTATTTCTGTCTTAGCCGGTGATGGAAAAGGAAATTTTTCAGCCCCGACTAACTACGTCGCCGGCGCCGGTCCTTCGGCGCTAGCGATTATCGATCTCAACCAGGACAAGCAGAACGATCTGCTGGTGGCAAACTTCGGCTCCAGCGATCTTTCGCTCATCATGGGCAGTCAGAGCGGATTCGCTGCAGCCCGGAGCTATGGCGCTGGCGAACGTCCTGAGCAAGTAGTGATCGCCGATCTCAATACTGACGGACGAGCAGACCTGGTCGTGGCAAATCAGGATTCGGCTTATGTAAGCATTCTGCTGGGTGACGGGCGAGGACTCTTTCTGCCGAGTGCAAACCTGCCGGTTGGAGCGGGATCTCGTTCGGTGACTGCTTCAGATCTAAATAAGGACGGCCAGCTTGATCTCGCGGTAGCAAACTACCCTTCAAATAATATTTCGATCATCCTGGCAAAAGGAAAAGGCGAGTTTTCCCCCGCCACTAATTACGCAGTCGGTTCGGGTCCGCGCACTGTCGTAGTCGCTGATATCAACAGAGATGGCCGGCCGGATCTCATCGTTCCTAACCTTACATCACGTAATGTTTCTGCTTTGTTAGGGAGCGGCGACGGCATCTTCGAAAGGGCCATAAATTCTGAGGCAGGTCTCGATCCTGCGGAAGTTGTGGTGAACGATCTTGACGCAGACGGCCATCCCGATCTTGCCCTTACAGATCCGCGTAACGGTTCGCTTGGGATCCTCAAAGGCGACGGCAATGGTCGCTTCAGTCAGCACGCTGAACTCGCAAGCGGCCCCGGCTCACGTTCGATCGCTAGTGGTGACTTCAACAACGATCGCAAGATTGATCTCGCTATCGCGAACGATGGTCCCAACAATGTTTCTCTGTTTCTTGGTGACGGCAAGGGCGGATTCGTTAAGCAGGGAGTTTTCCCAGTTGGTTCGCGACCAGTCTGGATTTTGGCGGCAGACTTTAATGCGGACGGGAAACTCGATTTAGCAACTGCCAATGCGAGGTCAAATAGCGTTTCGATCCTGGCTGGAGATGGTAAGGGCAAGTTCGCGCAAGCTCGAGGATTCTCGGTAGGCGTCTCTCCTTCCTCCGTTGCGGCTGGTGACCTGAATGGCGACGGGGTCGCGGATCTTGCGGTGAGTAGCTATGCATCAGGTACGGTCTCAATCGTGTTGGGAAACAGGAATGGCGAGTACCAAACCGGAATGGCTGTCGCAAGCGGTCGAAATCCGTTCTCGCTCGTCACCGGCGATCTTGACGGTGATGGGAAGACGGATGTGGCGATTGCTAATGTCACCTCGGGCGATGTTTCGATCTTTAAGGGTGACGGCAACGGGCGCGTATCAACAGCGACGCACTACAAAGTTGGCAGTTATCCGCGCGGCATGATCTTGAGCGGCAACACCGGAAAGAACCAACGCGAAGTGGTGGTCGCCATTTCGGGATCTCACAGCATTGCAATCCTGGCAGGCATCTGCCCGTAACCTAGCGTTCCTGGTCTTCGGAAAAAACTACGATCAAATGTCGCATCAGCCCTTCTCTAATTGGGGCAAGCCGCGATATTATCTCGGCCTGAAAACGATTCGATAATCCCTTCACGGAAATCGCGGTACCTTGTAGCATCACGTGCGCTGCGAATCTCTTGGGGAAATCATCACTCAGTGATCGCGATCCCGCGATCTGTTTTAAAGCAATCGTCCGACCAGTTTTTTCTAATCCAACGGATGGTACGAAGGTCGATCCGAAGTCACCCGGATTGGCGTTTGTGTCGCCGTCACCTACGGCGACTGATAGTAACTTCCAGATTCGCACTTTGTTTAAAACCTTGAGGCACTATGCACGAGCCTCGATCCTGCAGCTAGTACTTGAGCCCAATTCCTGATGCCCGGTAGCGGACGGATTTCAGGTCCCACGGCTCCTTAAAACCCCGAGAAGGAGTTGCGATGAATTCAGCAAAACCAAAACGCCCGCGAACCATTAACCGTAAGCCAGTATTGAGGAACGCCAGCGGATTAACGCTAGTGCTCGCCCTATTGGCAGTCGGCATATTTTCAACCACCAGTCCCTTCCCTGTTGAAGGAAAGAAAACCGTGCCCGTTCAGGAGAAATCTGACGAGGTACAAGCCACTAAGATCGACATGTCGCCGTCGGCCGTAGTCAACTTCGAACAACTGGCCAGACAGCAGGCCCTGAATCCCGAAACATTCGATCCGGTTCCGCGCGCGATCTCGCCGCCCAAGACTATTGAGGAAGTAGACGTTGCAGGCGCAGAAGCGCCGTCCGCCAAATCTTCCGTTGCCATCGATGTTCCGCAACCGTTGATACCCTCACCGGCTCCGGCCACCAACTTTGCAGGACTGGGTGATATTCCCTTTGCGCCACCGGGCACCGCGTTCTTTACTATCCCGCCCGACACGATGGGTGCGGTTGGTCCTGATTCTGTGAATCGAGTTTTCACAACTCTCAACAACAACTATCGCATTACAGACAAAGCGGGTGTCCAGATTGGCACCGATGTTTCGATGACTAACTTTTGGGCGCCGACTGGATCAACAAATCCTTTCGATCCACGCGTCCAGTATGATCCGTACAACGACCGCTGGCTGCTCGCCGGTGTAAGCGATGCCGGAACTGCGAATACCGCGATTCTGGTCGGCATCTCGGCGGGAAACGATCCTGCCGGGCCTTACACGCTTTTCAGAGTTCCAGCTCGTCTTGCAGCAGACGCTGCCAATCTAAACTTTGCTGACTTTCCAATGATGGGGTTCAACCAGAATTGGCTGGTCATTTCAATCAATATGTTTACGAGCGCCGGTGCTTTCAGTAATGGCCGTTCACTCGTGATTGACTATCCGACGCTGCGCAACACGGCTACGTTAGCCGGTACCTACTTCACGGGAGTCTCTGCGGCAAACGCCGGTTTCTGTATGCACCCCGCTACCACTTATTCAGCGACCGAAGGTACAGAATATCTGGTTGCGCATCAGGCTAGTGCAGGCGCCACTTACCGCATGCACACGATTACCGGAACGCCCGCGGCCCCGGTCTTCACAATAGGCGCGCTTAAAGTCAGACCAGGAGGTGGCTGGACTCAACCTGGCGGCAACCAACTGCCGCAAGCCCAGGGAACGTGTGCAACCGTTCCTTTGAGAATGGAAAGCGGCGATTCGTTCGTACGGTCGAACGTGGTCTTTCGAAACAACAGCATTTGGTATCCGCAAACAGTTGGCATTCCCGCCGGCGGTTTGACGCATACGGCAGCGCAGTGGACTCAACTTGATACCGCCGGAAATGTTATTCAGGGCGGACGGGTTGAAGATCCAACTGCAACCGCCACCAATGGCGGCAAGTGGTACGCCTACCCTTCAATTGCAGTGAATGCCAGCAACGACGTGCTGTTGGGGTTCTCACAATTTGCCTCGAATCAATTTGCTTCCGCAGGCTACACCTACAAGGACCGCACCGACGCGGCCGGCACTATGCGTGACCCGGTGATCTTCAAAGCCGGTGAAGACTGCTACAGCAAAGACTTTGGAAGCGGCAGGAATCGCTGGGGCGACTACAGTCATACGATGGTAGATCCCACCGACGACTGCTCGTTCTGGACGATCCAGGAATACGCTAAGCTGCAGGCCGCGCCAACCATAGGCGGTAGCACCAGCAAATGGGGAACCTGGTGGGCTCGAGTTAATCCGCTCGTTTCCTGTTCCTCGTTAGCGGCTGGAACCGCTTCGCTGATTAACGAAAGCTGTAATCCGCAGAACGCTCAGATCGATCCGGGCGAACGAGTTACCGTTCATCTGAGGGTTACGAATAACGGAGCCGGTCCTACTGTTAACCTGGTAGGCACGCTTCAGTCTTCCGGTGGAGTGCTCTATCCGAGTGGACCACAAAGCTACGGAGCAATCGCGCCCGGAGGGACTGAGGGTAGAGATTTTTCATTCACTGCCTTCCCTTCGCTAGCAGCGGGCGCAATCATTCAGGTGACCTTGCAGCTCCAGGACGGAGCCACCAATCACGGGACAGTGCAGTACACATTCATCGCGGGACCGACGCCGTGTGGAGGTGTCCGACTGGTCGTAACCTCGAGTTTGGTGCGGACGAGTGCAATTAATGTTCAGGCCACGATTACGGTCCAGAACACAGGCACCTTGCCAGCGAACGGTGCTTCGTTAACAGTAGCCAAACTTGGCGCAACCAACGGCACGCCTCTGCCACAGGCTTTGGGTAGCATTGGCCCAGGCGGTTCCGGCGTTGCTATAGTCAACTTCAACAACTCCACGCCGGGCGCCAGCGTGTTCCTAACCACGGGTGGCACTTACACCGGTGGCTCCTTCAACAGTATGAAGAAGGTCACCATTCCATAACTCATTTGGAGTTATGCCAGACAGACTGGGTGTCCGACGCTCAACCAGCGTCGGGCACCCGAAGTTCTGACAACTGTGGTTACTCGAGAACGCCGCTTTAGAAACGCAATTCACCCCGACAGATTCCGGTCAACCATTTCAATCGAGTTGCCTTGTCAACAACGAGACTCGGCATTATTAATCCAGGCATATCCGGTCCGGAGCTTCGTGTTTTCACAACGCGGTCAGCGCCCTTAAGTCACCATTCGAGGGATTAAAGAGTCCCAAATAAACACTTGAGCAAGTGTTGGTGCGTGCGATCCCCAAACGTAACCTTCCTTTGTGTTAACCACCATTCTCAGCATGCCCGATTCACTCTAAGGAGCAATCATGAAACGAAGAACCCGTTGGTCAGTCTTCCTGGGCTTCACAGCCGTGTTATTTCTCGCCGCATCCCTTTTACCGTTTGAGACCTCCAGTCAAAGTCGTAAACGACCCGCTGCCGGTCAAAAACAGAAGGAACCACAACGTCCCCCCACCGGTGAGACCTCCACCTCAAAAACAATCCAGCAACTACTTCAACAAGGAAAGAAGGATCGTCCTCAGGAGAACTCCATCATCACGGAACCCGACCCGGACGCGGGTGAAGTGGGCGATGATGACGATCCGGATTTGCCTCCGGGCATGGCTGGCAGGATTGATAAGGAAGCGTATCTAAGAGCGCGCGGCGACTACATAGACCTCCTACGCGGACGCCCGGTTGACCTTCCTTACGATCCGCGCGCCCGCGCGATTTCACAAATGGAGAAGCAGGAGGCGGTTGTAAAAGCCCGGATTCGTCAGGGGACTCTGGCGCCAATCAACGGCAGCGACTGGGCATTCCTCGGACCAGCACCGATTCCCCTTGGTCAAACAAGCACAACCAGAGTGCCTGTTAGCGGTCGCACGATTTCAATTGCCGTTCACCCCACAGATCCAGACACGGTCTACGTCGGCACGGCGCAAGGCGGCCTTTACAAGTCGACGAATGGTGGGACTTCGTGGACCAACCTTTTTGAGTTTCAGTTGGAATCACTTGCGATCGGTGCGCTCGTCATTGACCCCACCGATAGCAGCATTGTCTACGTCGGCACCGGCGAACCTAACCTTTCTGCCGACAGTTTTGCTGGACGCGGACTTTACATCATCCGGAACGCAAACAGCGCGACCCCAAGTCTAAATGGGCCGTTCCGCTTGAATGGCGCTGCTAATGACGTCTTTAGTGGACGCGCGATTGGTCGAATCGTCGTTAACCCACTCAATAACAACGTGATTTTCCTGTGCACCACGTCGGGGACAGGTGGTAATCCAAACACTACGCCCGCCAGTCTGCCACCGCGTGGGATCTATCGCTCAACGAACGCGCAGTCGGCGACGCCAACATTCGAACAAATTCAGATCACCGGCATTCCTTCGCCAAACGATCGTTCGACAGTCGATCTCGCAATGGATCCTGCGAACCCCAATTTGCTTCTGGCCACGGTTATTGGCGCAGCCGCAGACGGTGGAATTTATCGCACGGCGAACGCGCTTGACCCTGCACCGACATTTACACGAACTCGAACACTTCCCGATGCCGCAACCAACGGACGTGCGGAACTTTATCTAAACCGAAATGGCGCGACGCTCACCATCTACGCTGCCACTGGTGAAATATCCTCGGCAGCATTAGGCGGTCCGGCCTGCGCGGCATCAACTGCGGGTCTGTTGAGAAGGTCAACTGATGGTGGTCTAACCTGGTCGAATCCGCTGCCGGGCTCCACCGGATTTTGCGGCGGTCAATGTTTTTACGACATGGCGATTGTAGCGACGCCGGATGATCAGACCATCCATCTCGGCGGTGCAGCGCGCGGCGGTTCGGGACAATGTTTGGTCGAGGTAATGAAACGCTCGACCAACGGCGGCACGAGTTTCGTTCGCAACGACGCCACCCTGCACGCTGATGTACACGCTAACGCTATCGCTCCTTCGAATCCGCAAGTCGTCTACACCGGAAACGACGGCGGCATTTGGAGATCGACCAACAACGGAAATACCTGGACGAGTTTGAACAACGCTAGTTTTAGCGCAACGCAATTCCAGGGAGTCGCCTTACATCCTTATGATCGTTATTTTCTGATGGGAGGAACACAGGACAACGGAACAAATTGTCTTGCCGCTGATGGCGTGACGTGGACACACTGCCAGGATGGTGATGGTGGCCACGCGATCATTGACGACAACGCGCAGAACACAACCAATGTCCTGATGTACCACACCTTTTTTAACCAAACGAATTCCCAAATCGGATATGAGCGAGCTACCAGCACCGCTGCAAATGCGAACGGCATTTTTGCCTGGACGTTCCGCGGTTGCTCGGGAACCACCGGTAACAACGGCTTCCGCTGTGCCGATAATGTCTTGTTCTATGCGCCGATGGCACAAGGCCCGGGGAATCCAAATACACTCTATTTTGGAACTGATCGGCTTTATCGATCCTCAAACCGCGGCGACACGATGGTCACTGTCAGCCAGGCACCTTTCGTGCCGTCACCGCTACCGACCAGCACATCTGGCATCGTGGTGACGGCAATCGGAATTTCACCGCAGGACGACAATGTTCGTATCGTCGGACTCAGAAATGGCCAGGTGTTCGCAACCACCAACGGCTCAAGCACCATGACCGACGTCACCGGCGCGAACTTCCCCGCACCGAATCCAGCTGATCCGTTGAGAAAATCTATTGGCAGGGCGGTGATTGATCCCAACAATAAATTCACCGCCTACGTAACCTTTACCAGCTTTGGCGTGCCGTCAGGTCAGCACATTTTCAAGACCACGAACCTGAACGATCCGGCGCCAATTTGGACACCAGCCGGCAATGGCATTCCGGATGTCCCGGTTAGTGCTTTGGTAGTCGATCCACAGGACTCGAATTCTCTTTATGCCGGCACTGACATCGGCGTCTATCGCTCGACTGACGGTGGCGCAAATTGGTCACCCTATGGCAGCGGTTTACCGCGAGTCGCAGTTTTTGATGTGAAGCTCTCGAACGTCCAGCGCGCGTTACGCATTGCTACTCACGGACGCGGTATTTGGGAAATTGGAGTTCCGGGACGGCAACTTCCTGTGTTGCGCAATACAGGCGCACCCACGATCGTGGCAGAAGGTTGCGCGCCCGGTAATGGCGTGATCGATCCCCACGAGGACATCACGGTCAACTTCGGTATCACCAACATTGGGCCAGGCCCAACGTTGAATCTTACGGTAACGCTGCTACCAACTGGCGGTGTCACGTCGCCAAGCGGCCCTGTGAGTTACGGCGCCGTCGCTCCCGGGACAACCGAGAACCGGACCTTTACGTTCTCGAACAATCTCAACTGTGATGACACGATAGTTCTTACCTTCCACCTGCAGGACGGTGACACCGATCTCGGCAACGTGAGTTTCCCGTACAAGCTCGGCGTGCTAGTGCAATCGGCGCCAACTTTCACTGAGAACTTCGATGGCGTCACGGCACCGGCGCTTCCGGCAGGATGGACCACAGCACGCAGCGGCACCGGGACCAATCCGCTCCTCTGGGTTACTTCAACTACAGTCAACTCGTCACCGCCAAACTCGGCGTTCGGCAATGGCTCAACGACTCCTGGCGAAAGCCGGTTGGACTCGCCGCTGATACCGATTCCTGCCGCACCCGCGTTCGGTACGAATCCAGGCGTGCGCGTATCTTTCCGCACCAGCTACAACACCGAAGCAAACTTCGACGGAGGCGTGTTGGAGATCAGCATCAACGGCGGTGCGTTTGCCGACATTCTTGCGGCAGGCGGCAGCTTCGTTGAAGGCGGATACAACGACTCGATCGGACTAACCGACAGCGTACTGACAGGGCGGCAAGCCTGGACCGGAAACTCGGCCGGGTTTATCAGCACCACCGTCATCTTGCCTGCAGCCGCGAATGGTCAGAACGTGCAGTTACGATGGCGCGTTGCATATGACACTGGTACTAGTCCGGGCGGCGGCGGACTTCGCATTGACTCGGTTAGCATCTTTGCTGCTACTCGAGTTTGTTGCGGCGGTCCGTGTGTGCTCGTTTGTCCATCTGACATAACGGTGCCGAACGATCCGGGCGAGTGCAGTGCAAACGTGACCTACCCCGCCATTACCTACTCGGGTAACTGTGGCACGGTCACCGCGAGTCATGCTTCAGGGTCGTCGTTCCCGGTTGGCACCACCAACGTGGTGATCACCAGCCTTAACCTGGATGGCACGACGGCTTCGTGTAACTTCAACGTGACGGTCAACGACGTTGAGACTCCAGTGATTACAAATGAATCGGCCACGCCGAATTCATTGTGGCCACCCAACCATCAGATGGTGCCGGTTACAGTGAATTACGACGTGACCGACAATTGCCCCAGCACTTGCGTTCTGACGGTGACCAGCAACGAAGC
>JANNON010000062.1:0-10502 GCA_031399105.1 Blastocatellia bacterium
ATGTTCAAGATCGCGGGCGAGCAAACCAGCACCGTGTTTCATATCGCGGCCCGTTCGGTTGCTACTCACGCCCTTTCGATCTTCGGCGATCACAGCGACGTGATGACTACGCGCACGACCGGCTGGGCCATGTTATTTGGCAACTCAGTGCAGGAGGCAATGGATTTTGCGCTAATAGCCCAGGCCGCCACGCTTCGAGGGAGGGTGCCCTTCCTGCATATTTTCGATGGCTTTCGCACCTCTCACGAGGTAATGAAGATTGAAAAGCTCTCCGATGAACAGGTTCGCGCGATGATCGACGATCAGTTGGTGCAGGCGCACCGAGCGCGTGCACTGACGCCTGACCATCCGGTGATGCGCGGCACTGCCCAGAACCCGGATGTTTTCTTTCAGTCGAGAGAGCGTTCGAATCCATATTATCTGGAGATCCCGCAAATTGTTCAGGAGACGATGGACAGCTTTGCGCAACTAACCGGCCGCCAATACCGCCTTTTCGATTATGTAGGAGCGGCTGACGCCGAGCGTGTGTTGGTGATGATGGGGTCCGGCTGCGAGGCGGCTGAAGAAACAATCGCGGCGCTTTGCGCCAACGGCGAAAAGGTAGGGTTGTTGAAAGTCCGCCTTTATCGTCCGTTTTCTGTCGAGCGTTTCATAGCTTCACTGCCGAAGACAGTTAAGGCCGTGGCCGTTCTTGATCGCACTAAAGAGCCTGGCAGCATTGGCGAGCCTCTCTATCAGGACATTGTCACGGGGCTCAGCGAAAATGCAGCTAACGAACCAGCATCTTTCACCATGCCTCGCGTGATTGGCGGGCGATATGGCTTATCGTCGAAAGAGTTTACGCCGGCGATGTGTAAAGGTGTGTTTGACGAGTTAAAGAAAGCGAAACCCAAAAACCATTTCACGATCGGAATTAACGACGACGTGACGCACACCAGCCTTTCCTATGATCCGGGTTTCACCACTGAACCTGACAATCAGGTCCGCGCATTGTTCTGGGGACTCGGTGCTGACGGCACGGTCAGCGCAAACAAAAATTCGATCAAGATAATTGGCGAGGAGACGCCCAATTACGCTCAGGGCTATTTTGTTTACGACTCGAAAAAGTCCGGCGCGATGACGGTGTCGCATTTGCGCTTCGGCGATCGTCCGATTCACAGCACCTACTTAATCCAGCGCGCGAATTTCATAGCCGTACATCAATTCCAGTTTCTCAGCTCCAACGATGTTCTGGGCGTCGCCGAGGATCGCGCAACATTACTGCTGAACAGTCCCTACGCGCCGGCGGAGGTTTGGGACCAACTACCGCGCTCGGTCCAGGAGCAAATCATTCAAAAGAGCATCAAGCTCTACACTATCGATGCGTATCGGGTAGCTAAGGAAAAACAACTCGGCAATCGCATTAACACGATCATGCAGACCTGCTTCTTTGCGATCAGCGGTGTGCTCTCGCCCGATGAAGCGATTGCCAGGATCAAGGAATCCATCCGTAAGACTTACGGGAAGCGAGGAGAACCGGTCGTTCGACAAAACTTTGCGGCGGTCGATGCTGCCCTCGAGCACCTGTACGAGGTTCCGGTCCCAGCTCAAGCTAGCAACACCCGCGATCTGCTGCGGACGGTGCCGGAAGGTGCACCCGCATTTGTGCAAAACGTCACTGCCGAGATCATTGCAGGACGCGGCGACCAACTGCCGGTCAGCGCCTTTCCCGTTGACGGCACGTATCCGGTAGGCACCTCGCAGTGGGAGAAGCGCAACATCGCGCAGGAGGTCCCGGTATGGGAACCCGATCTTTGTATCGAATGTGGGAAGTGCATGCTCGTCTGCCCTCATGCCACTATTCGTGCCAAGGTTTATGACGAGAGCGAGCTGACCGCCGCGCCGGAAGGATTCAAGCATATGCCGGCGAAGTGGCGGGAACTTCCGGACAAGCGCTACACAATTCAGGTCGCTGTTGAAGATTGCACCGGCTGCCGGCTGTGCGTCGAAGTTTGTCCGGCGAAGGATAAGACTAAGGTCTCTCGCAAAGCGTTGAACATGCAGCCTCAGTTGCCGTTGCGCGAACGTGAACGCGCTAACTGGGATTTCTTTTTGGAATTGCCGGAAGTTAACAGGAACGGCGCCCTTACATTTGGATCGGTCAAAAACGTGCAGTTGCTGCAACCGCTCTTTGAATTTTCGGGAGCGTGCTCAGGCTGTGGTGAAACTCCCTACATCAAGCTGTTGACCCAACTGTTTGGTGACCGCGCCATCATTGCCAACGCCACTGGCTGTTCGAGTATTTATGGCGGCAACCTGCCTACGACGCCTTATACCACGAACCGCGAAGGCCGCGGTCCCGCCTGGAGCAATTCGCTTTTTGAAGATAATGCGGAGTTTGGGCTCGGCATGAGGCTCGCACTGGATCATCAAAATGCCTACGCTAAAGATCTGGTAGATCGGCTGCGTGAAGAGATTGGGGAGTCGCTGGCTGGCAGTCTCCTCACTGGAGATCAGTCCACCGACTCCGCGATCAACATTCAACGAGAGTTAGTTGCCGCTCTCAGGGCGAAGCTTGAAGGTGGGGCGATAAACGCTGGAGCATTACCGAACGAGGCACGCGATCTCCTCGGCGTAGCTGACGCGTTGGTGAAGAAGAGCGTCTGGATTGTTGGTGGTGATGGTTGGGCTTATGACATTGGTTACGGTGGGCTGGACCATGTGATGGCCAGCGGCCAGAACGTCAATATTCTCGTGCTGGACACAGAAGTCTATTCCAACACGGGCGGGCAGGCTTCCAAATCGACACCGATGGGGGCGGTTGCGAAGTTTGCGGCGGGCGGCAAACCCACTGCGAAAAAGGATCTGGGAATGGGCGCCATCCGTTATGGCAATGTCTATGTCGCGCAGGTGGCGATGGGCGCGAACGACACGCACACAGTCAAAGCATTCCTGGAAGCGGAGGCCCATGACGGACCCTCCCTGATAATTGCCTACAGCCAGTGCATCGCGCACGGAATCGACATGGCCAAGGGCATGCACCAACAGAAGCTTGCGGTCGAATCAGGCCACTGGCCGCTGTATCGCCATGATCCGAAGCTGGTTGCCGAAAACAAAAATCCTTTCCAGCTTGATTCCAGCGCTCCGAAGATTCCGCTGAAAGATTACATCTACACCGAAGGGCGTTACCGCATGTTGGTGCAGAGCGATCCTGACAGTGCCAAGCTGCTATTGGCCGAAGCGGAAAAGGGAGTTGAGCGCCGATGGCAGCAATACAAGCACCTGGCAACCACTTCTAACGCAAGCTGATTGGCTTGCGTCGGGCGGCAAACCAAGAGTTTGCGTAACGGGAAAAACTGATGAGTCTAAGAACCAACTATCTCGGCCTGCCTTTGAAGAACCCCATCGTGGTTTCTTCTTCACCGCTGTCTCACACTATCGACAGCATCCGCAGTGTGGAAGATGCCGGGGCGGCAGCGGTGGTGATGTATTCGCTGTTTGAAGAGCAGATCACGTTCGAAAGCTTCTCCGTGGACAACTATCTGACGACTGGTACAAACAGCTACGCGGAATCGCTCAGCTACTTTCCTGAGATGGATAGCTACAACGTCTCCCCAGACCAATATATGAATCTCATCAGCCGGGCCAAGGAGGCCGTCGACATTCCGATCATCGGCAGCTTGAACGGAGTGTCGACCGGAGGCTGGATCGATTACGCCGGGCTCATGGAACAGGCAGGAGCCGATGCGATTGAGCTGAATGTTTACTACATCCCCACAAACTGCGATCTCAAAGGTAGCGAAGTTGAGAATGTCTACCTGGAGATCCTGCGTGAGGTAAAGCGATCAGTTTCGTTGCCGGTGGCGATGAAACTGAGTCCCTACTTCAGCTCTACCGCAAACATCGCGAAACTTCTGGTGGACGAAGGTGCGAGCGGTCTGGTGTTGTTCAATCGTTTCTATCAACCGGACATTGATCTCGAAACGCTCACGGTAGAACCTCGTTTGATTCTTAGTAACTCAAGCGAGCTGCGCCTGCCCTTGCGCTGGGTGGCAATTCTTTACGGACGATTACTCGCCGACCTTGCCATTACCACCGGGATTCACACATCGCAGGATGTCCTGAAGTCTCTAATGGCCGGAGCCAAAGTGACGATGATGGCTTCTGAGTTGCTACAGAACGGCATTCGGCGAGTAGGCACGATCCTTGACGAGATGACTAGCTGGATGGATGAACATGAATACGAATCGGTTACACAGATGATTGGCAGTATGAGCCAGCAGCACTGTGCTGAGCCGGCGGCCTTCGAACGGGCAAACTACATGAAGACGCTGGCCTCATATCGTCCGATTAACTGAGGGGTCAGTCTGGATGCCGGTCAATTCAATTGAGAGCCAGGTGCTCACGCTAATCAAGCAACACGATCCTCGATCGGCGGCGATTGAGAGAACACCGGCGCGTTTCAAACAACTGAAACACATGATCGGAAATACGCCGTTGCTTGCCATTCGCTTCGCGTTTCGCGGAACCGAACGTGTCGTCTATGCCAAGGCTGAGCATCTCAACATGACCGGCAGCATTAAGGATCGGATGGCCTTTCACATTCTTAAGCGGGCCTACCGGGATGGCCACATTCAACCAGGGGATACGATAGCTGAAGCTACCAGCGGCAATACGGGAATTTCTTTCGCCGCGATTGGTAGAGCGTTGGGCCACCAGGTGGCCATCTTTATGCCCGACTGGATGAGCGAGGAACGAGTTGCCTTGATCAAGAGTCTGGGGGCCAGGATCGTGAAGGTCCGCCGCGACGAGGGTGGGTTTCTTGGCAGCATCCGCATGACTGAAGAATTGGCGCTGAACGAGCCACATGTATTCTTACCGGAGCAGTTTGCAAACGAGGCGAACGTAGAAGCACACGAAAAAACCACTGGACCCGAGATCTGGTGGCAGCTTCAAGCTCGCTCGCTCCGGCCCGATGCCTTTGTGGCGGGCGTTGGTACGGGCGGCACGATAATGGGCGTTGGCAGATTTCTTCGGGCGCGCAACCCGGCGATCAAACTGCATCCGCTGCAGCCTGCAGAATCTCCAACTCTTTCAGTTGGGCACAAGGTCGGTCAGCATCGCATCCAGGGAATCTCTGACGAATTCATACCCTCAATACTGGAGTTGGAAAGACTCGACGCAGTACTGAGCGTTCAGGATGGCGACGCAATTCTGATGGCTCAGAAACTGGCAGCGGGCCTCGGTCTGGCGGTAGGAATTTCCTCGGGCGCCAACTTTCTCGCCGCCCTCATGACGCAGAATGACATGGGCCATGACGCTGTCGTCACTACAGTCTTTCCCGACGACAACAAGAAATACCTGAGCACGGATCTGCTACGCGTGGAACCAGTGAAGCCTACATATCTGAGCCCTGAAGTGGAGCTGCTCGGCTACGAGGCATTAAAGAGAGTTTGCTATACCTGCTTTGATGATGAAGATTGAATGAGCCTCACGGCTCCGGACTCGCCGGAAATATCGTTCGCAATGTCACAGCAGCGGAATCAGAGTTTGTATCTAAACTGAAACACTCATGGGTTGTACGCAGGGGCATCAGGGAAGCTAGCGCTAAGTGCTGCCCCTCATCCAGGTAAACCAACTCTTCGAAATAGATTCTTGAACCCCGCGTCTGAACGGAGGATCGAGATGCAACTCCAGGTTTAGCGTCATGAAATTTTTTCAAACTCGACAATCGCCATAAATACTTTTCGGTTTCAATATGAACTCGGTTAGAATGCGCCCCTCCCGAGAGGGCAGGTACCAAAGTGGTTAAACGGGGCGGGCTGTAAACCCGCTGGCTTCGGCCTCCGGGGGTTCGAATCCCTCCCTGCCCACCACCTCGACTTCCCGCAGAATTCTTATGAGAGTTTCTATAGAGTCGTCGCTTGCTGCCCGGTATCCCGACTATCGGATGTACACGGTGGTTGCGACCGGAATAAACAATGAAGGTGACAATGAAGAGCTCGGCGCTGCCCTTGCTGCTGCCCAGCAGGCAATTCGCAGCCGCTTTGATCTGTCTCGGCTAAAAACAGATCCCAGAGTGGAAGCGTGGGAAAACGCGTTTCGGGAGTTTGGCGCAAATCCCGCGGTGAACAAACCTTCGCTCGCGGCATTGCTTCATCGCGTTCTTTCCGGGAATGAAATTCCGAGCATAAATAAAGTTGTCGATATCTCAAATCTTGTAAGCCTGAAGCATCTCGTGCCCAGCGGTGGGGACGACTTGACTAAGATTGACGGTGACTTCGGCCTTCGCTACTCCAGCGGATTGGAACAGTTTCTGCCAATCAACAGTAAGGATGAAGAGCAGCCAGTGACAGGCGAAGTCATCTACGCCGATGAGCAGAAGGTACTCTGCCGCTGTTGGATTTGGCGCCAGAGCGAACACACCAAAATCACCACCAGAAGTCGAATGGTAGCGATTAATGTAGACGTGATGCCCCCTGCGACCCCCGAAGAGGGGAAGGCAGCGGCGGAGGAAATTGCCAGATTAATTGAGACCTACTGTGGGGGAACTACCAGGATCGTATGCATCGGTGGTGAAACACTATCAGTTCCGCTGGATTCGGAAGTCTCCGCATTGGTTGCCAGAGACCGAATCAGCGATGACTCGATCCGGCGAACGATGGACGAATTTGGGTCTGATTTGAACGACGTCGATGACATGGCCGAATGGTCGATGCGCGATCTGCTTCATCGCGGCAACGTCGAACGGATCGTCGTCGAAGAAAGCCTGATGGCTCGTCTCGACAGAAATGAAAGTCTGACGATTTATCAGGGTTTTGACCCAACCAGTCCAGACATGCATGTCGGCCATCTCGTGTCTCTGCGAGTGCTTCGCTGGTTCCAACTGCACAATCATCGCGTGATCTTTCTCTTAGGCGACGCAACCGCGCTGATCGGCGATCCCTCCGGCCGCAGTGAACAGCGAGAAATGCTCACCCATGAAAAGGTCAAAGCGAACATGGTGACTTACAAGGAGCAGGCAGGGCTCATATTGGAATTCGACTCGGATCTTAATCCAGTTGAGCTGATGAAAAACAGCGACTGGCTCCTTTCCCTAACGCTGGCTGAAATGATCGGTCTCATGAGTCGCATAACAGCTCAACAACTTCTGCAACGCGACATGTTTCAAGCTCGATTAAAAAAGAACGAGCCACTTTATTACGTTGAAACCCTCTATCCGCTGCTGCAGGGTTATGACTCGGTTGCCATGAAGGTTGATGCGGAGTTAGGCGGCCGCGATCAGCTTTTCAACATGCTCGTCGGACGTGATCTCGCGGACAGCTACTTAGGCAAAGAAAAGTCGGTCTTAACCACGCCTCTGCTTCAGGGATTTGACGGCCGAAAGATGAGTAAGACGTATGGCAACACCGTCAACCTTACCGCTTCGCCGTTCGCAATCTTCGATGGAATTATGCGCGTCAAGGACGAGTTGATCCTGAAGTATGCGAGACTGATAACCAACATTCGCTGGTCTGAGCTGGCCCGGTTGGAAGAGCAACTGCCGAACGATCCGCTCGCGGTTAAGGAAGAAGTTGCTTTTGACGTTACACGGACCCTGGCTGGTGAAAAGGGAGCACACGAAGCTCACGCGGAATTCGTTAAGGTCCGGCGTGAAGGCAACTTGCCCCAGGATATGCCGGTTTCGTTCATCTCTGGAGTGCCGGAAGAGGGTCTGTTAGTAGATCTGCTCGCTGGTGCAAAGCCGGCCATCGTAAGTAGCAAGAGTGAGTTGCGCCGATTGATTAAGCAAGGTGGCCTCATGCTGAACGGCGAGCGCGTAGTGGATGAGAAAGCGCGCCACAGCGTTCAATCACTCAATGGTCAAGTTCTTAGAATCGGAAAGGGTCGCTTCACCAGACTCTCGGTCGAGCCTGAGTGAGATAGCTTGTTTGAGACATAGCTAATCCTCAGTCGGCTGCCAGTCTGGTTAATACCAGATGACTCCTCAACTCAACCAACAGCCTCTAGTAAACCAACGCCCAAGCATCTTTTGGCGAATTGAGTAGACAGAGCATTCGTCTGTCCAACAATACAGGGATCTTTCGACATCGCTATGCCGAGTGAAAACGACCGCGAGTTTGAGTTGGAGATTTTGAAACAACGGCTCAATACCACCGGGAATATGTTTCTCGCCAAGTAGCGCCTCATTGTTTGGCGACCCGGGTGGGAGATGGATATGAACGAGCTTCTTAAAAGACTTCAATCCGAATTGTCTCAACAAGGGCCGCCTGGATTGCCTGCTAAACCGACGGTCGATCTCTTTCTTGGTAACGATCGAGAGATTGGGCGCGAGAGACGATCGCAGGAAAAGCGTGTCGGCATTACACCTGCTCACGTAAGAGAGTTACGAGATTTCTTGTCTGCTCTTGGACTTGGCTTGAATGTTTTTGTTATGGAGGGCGCCGGTCAGCGCGCGGGCTTCGCAGACTCGGAGTTTATCAACGCCGGTTGCGAGATCATGACTGAAGCCGAGTTGGACGACCATGACCGCGCGCCCGATGTCTTTCATGCGCTGAAAGAACCCTCGAATTACGAGAATCGTATACCGATGCCGTTCTGCCGAATCGGAGCAGTTCATGGCGGCAACTTTCACGGCGCCAGCGGACTAGCGAATCTGCTGGTAAAGAAGAACGTTGCCATCTTCGACGGTTCTAACATCGGCGCTCCGGAGGCGTATCGCATTCCAATACGTGGCCGGATGTCTGTCTTCGCCGGGGAGATCGCAGCCGAGTGGATCTGTGATCACTTACGGGCCCAACAACTGCGCGGACGAGTGGTTGTAGTGGGCGGCGGGCGCGCCGGCTTATCAGCGGCGCAAGCTTTATCCGCCAATGAATTGGTTTCCGAGGTCCACCTCTTCGAGAATAAGGGCATGCCCGGTCGGGTAGACGCTGTTCGCAACGCCGTAGCTGATCTTGAGGACGTTACCGTTATTGAGTTAGAGGGTCGTGACGATCCTAATTTACTTTCTTCAATCGATCAGGATTGCGTCGCCGTACTATTTGCAGTAGCCGTGCCCGGCGGCAAAGCGCCAAGGGTGGTTCATATCAGTCATCTCGCCACGCTTCATAAGAAAGCAATCGTCGTTGACATCTCCATCGATGAGAAGGGAGCAATCTTCGATCCCTCGATTTCGCCTGACTGGGAAGCCAGCCGAATCATCGAACACCTCGAACCCCGGCTCAAAGAAAAGGGCATCGTTTACAAAGCGCAGGAAAACATGCCGCGTAGTCGCGCGAAAGAAGCAAGCGAAGCGCATGGTGACGTTATCCTTCCTTACATTGCCACGTTGCTCTACCTGGCAGCCTGGAAAGGCGGCGCTGAAGGAGTACGCGCTTTTCTAGCCAACAAGCGGACTAACATGACGTGTGCCGATCCAAAAGAAGCAGCCGCGGGCGAACTATTCGATGCACTCGTCCAGGATCTGCGAAACGGATTGGCGTTCTATACGGCGTCTGAGCGAATTGTGGTTGAGGAAGTAGTTTCCGACCGCGTAAATATCCTTTCGTTCCTCATGGAAAAGGAGATCCCGTTTGAGTTTAAGCTGCCGCTTCGGCAAACGCTGAAGAAAGAGCAACTAAAGGAAACCGAAAGCGCACTGGATTTGTTTCCAGAAGATGTTCGAGAGTTTCTTAAGTTCGCATTTGAGCAGGGTATTACGGGCTCTGTGATTTCTCATCCCAAGCAAGACGGAACAACGACGCAGGCAGCGGCTGCAGCCCTGCGGGTGCCGCGCGCGAACGTGTTGAAAACCCTGATCTGGAAACAGGGCGATGACCTTATCGCGGTGATCTGTAGCGGAGCCAAGCACCTGGATGAAACGCGTCTGCGCGCGGTGACGGACTCTGAGACGGTTCGCCTGGCGAGACCAGATGAGGTGATCAATGCGACCGGACACGTGCCAGGCGCGGTACCCACCATCGGCGTATTCAAAATGAAAGATAGCATCAAGGCGGTTTACCTGAGCGAAGAGGTTTTGGATCTCGACTACGCATGCGGATCCGCCGGCTCAGTCTTTCTTGGTTTCCGCTTCGATCCGCGAAGGCTAGTCGAGTTGGGGGCGACGGTCGCCGCCCTGACACCTGCGGACAGTCTGCTACGGAAATCAGAATCTCGGGTGCGCAAGATTTGGAGCGACATCGAGCGAGCCATCGACCGCGATGAAGACGATGAAGGAGCAAAGGCTGTTCGGAAGCTTCAAGCTATCTTGAATGGACATTGACTGCGGCACGACAAAAGAGTCTTGAGTTGTTGGATTACGAATGAGATCCCGGCCAGCAGATTCGTGTATGCAAAGGGTTTGAGTGGGCCCAAGTCGATGTGGAACTCCAGGAGTTTTTCGTTATGGGCGATAATAGGCAGACATTTCTAAGTAGGTAGTGCGGTCGAGGCTGAAGACCTCTCGTGGTCCACGCTTATCTGTGGTGATTTTCCCACTCCACTCCATGCGAAACTCAAGGTCTAAGGAGACAAATCAAGAT
>JANNON010000720.1:0-1871 GCA_031399105.1 Blastocatellia bacterium
ATTTCTGTGGTCCTTTGTAAGTTGTCCGTTGTTTCTTTTTTTCATGTTGATGGGTTTCATACATGCCTTTTCTTATTCATCCCCTTCATATCATACCGTCCAACCCACCACAGAAGAGCAACTGACAACGGACCACTGACAACTGACAACTGACATTCCGAATGGTCAATCGACCCCGGCTGCTCCCTTGTTAAAGGAAAGCAACGCCGACAGCTTCCGAAACCTTTCTACCTTGTTCCGAGCGATCCTTCAACGGGTGTTGCTGGCCACGTTTTCAATTCGTTCGTTACTCAGTCAGGATTCTCGTCCGCCGCTTTCGTCACTTCGACCCATTTGGCACCGAGTTGTTGTGAGCCGGGGCGGATTGGCCATCCAGAGTATTTTCGATTTCGACAGCCGATTCTTCGGTCATCGTTAACCGGTTTACAAAGATCCTTCTAACCTGCGTCGTAGCTCCTGGCGACCGCGCGACAATCTCGATTTCACCGTGCCGATACTAATCTCGAGCGTTGCCGCGATCTCTTCATAACTGAATCCCTCGATATCTCTCAGGATGACTGTCTCTCGATAGACTCCGCCGAGACTACGCAGAGCCTGTCGTAACACGCGCTGCCGTTCATGAGCCAGGGTATCCTGCTCCGGATTGTTTGACTCCTCGGCCAGTGTGGCTACCAACGGCTGGTCTCGCTGCCCAACAGTTGCGTCGAGCGACACCGTTGAATCGCGGTGGCGCCGCCGCCACCAGCGCCAGCGGTTCCGAGCCTGATTGATCGCGATGCGGTATATCCAAGTCCTCAGATCCGCATCACCCCGAAAGCTGCCAATGCTTTGAAAAGCTCGGAGAAATGTCTCCTGGGTAAGATCCCGAGCCTCCTCGGTGTTCTCCGTCATACGATAGAGCAAACCGTATATTTCTCCGGAGCGCTCAGAAACCAGGGTGTCAAAGGCGGCCGATTCGCCTTGCTTTAATCTTTCAATGAACAGAGCTTCGGAGTTCTGCCGCAACTCGACCGGGGTCGCCGCGGCAACCTGCTCCATCTCAATCTGCCCGCGGAGGGCAATTGGCTCTCCGTAACTCACGGCTTACCCCCTGGGGCGGGAATTGGAGTGGCCCAATGCCTTTGCCTCTTCCCGGACAGTCGCGCTCTTAGACACCGAGAATTTCCTGCTTGTTCCCAAAAGTTTCTCATCTGCGAGTTGGATGCATTTTCCGCCGGTTATGCTCTTACTACTACACCTAAACAGGTAAACGCCAAAGAGTTTTCCGAATTGAATAAACGACAAATTCGCGAAAGAACGCTTGCTTGACAAGCTTTCATAGCCGCCATTAGAGTGAATGTTTCGCGCATCATACACCTGAAAGAACGCTGCTCACCATGAGTACTTGCGAGAAGGAATCACGTGGCTAAATACAATAAGAAGCGGGCAAGAGAACTAAAACACGATCGTTTTCGGGACACCGCGATGGGTCTACTGGATCGCCTCGGCGTCAAGCTGGAGGGGAAGGGCAAAGCTATCCTGTACGGAATAGTCGGCGTCATCCTCCTCGGCGTAATTGTTGGTGTAGCGATGCGTTGGAACAATCGCAAGGACGATGAGGCACGCAGGGCACTAGGTCGGGCGATCACCATAGCAACGACAGCAATTTCGACGGGACCGATTACCACGCCCGGAACCACGAGTTTCGCCACAGAACGTGAACGCTCGCAAAAGGCCGTAGAGGAGTTTCAGAAGGTCTCTGCCAAATATGGCGATCCTTATCAGAGCGAAGCTAGATATTTTGCAGCAACTAACCTGCTTTCGTTTGACCGGGCACGCGGCATCAGTGAACTAACTGAGCTCAGCAAGAGCAGCCTGCCGGATGTCGCGAT
>JANNON010000754.1:0-2754 GCA_031399105.1 Blastocatellia bacterium
GCTGTGAAAAATCGCCAGCAGCGATGCGCTGCGCACCGACCGCAAGCTCATGAACCGGCTGACTCAGCTTCTGTGCAAAGAAGAAGCCGATTACGAGTGCCAGCAAGCCGGCCACAACGCTGATCCACAGTGTCTGCCAACGCATATCGGCAACAGAGGCCAATGCCGCCTCCTCATCCTGGATTGCGATCACACCCAGCCGTGCGTTCTTATCAAGCTCAGCCGTCGCATAGGAACCCAGCATCTCCACTTTGCGTCCATCTCGCATCGCGGTAAACGGAGCGAGGGCAGATTGGACCTGCATACCCGACTCTTGCCAGTCCTGGACCACCTTCAGATCGGTCATTGGCCTTTCAGAGAAAGCGACACTCGCTTCCGGATGAGCGACGGCCTTACCGTTAACATCAACGACGAAGACCACCGGCAAACCGGCATTGAGCAACTCGCGCTCACTCTTCGAAGTGGGCTGCTGAACGGCATTGAAGACTTCCTGAAAGGAAACAATGGCCACGACGGCTGCCACAACTTGTTCGTTGCCTTCACCGCCCATAACCGCAGCAGCAACAGTCAAAGCCATGTCCTGTCCCGAGCGAATGATCTGAGGGCGACTAACAACCACCCCACGGCCATTCATTTTCGCGAGGACTTCGCTGACGCGAGCATCTACTTCTTCGCGTTTGATCACGTCGGGTTGAAAGGCTCGACGCAACTCGCCATCGACCGGCCAAATCGCGAGCGCAATTAGATTCGGATCATCCTGCAACGACCTTTGTAGTCGCGCTTCATAACCTTCTTCAGTCAGCGAATTGATGCCTCCGGAAATCTCAAAGGCTCGCGCCAACCCGGTGACAGCGTCACGGTAGCGACGGCCGTAGAGTTCAATCTGACGCGCTTTGTCCTGTACCAGTTGGGCTTGGTAGCGGCCTTCCACAGAACGCAGCTCATCAGCGCTCCGACCCGACAGCAATGTGCCGGCGAGCGCTACCGGCAAAAGTCCGACCAGCAGCAGAACGCCGAGCACGATATAAAGGAGGCGAATCCGCCTTATGTTTGCAAACATGTGTAACTGCCGAGGTGGTGGAGCCGAAGGATTTGAATTAGGGATTTAATACCAGGAGGGTTTATGCATTGCCGGGAACCACGATTCCGGCGCAGAATCATTATTGTCGAAGCCACTGAATAGTGTCAACGACTTTTAACACTAGGTGACTCAAAGAGTTGGAACTGACGACTATATCGGTGTCAGCCGCGGGATTTCTCCAACTTTGTGGCCGCGGTGGACGTCTAAAGTGTTGAGCGCAAAGCCCCGGAGCGTCTTAATAAGGGGCAAATATTCAAACCGACAGTCGCGCCCGCGGAAGAAGGATGGACACGGTTACGAGCGACGAACAGGTTCTCGAACGAGCTTTAACTGGAGATGCGGAAGCTTTCGGCGAGATCGTAAAGCGCTGGGAGCGACGCATCTTTGCGCTCGCGTACGGGATGCTGGGTCGTGAAGAGGATGCGCGCGATGCTACTCAGGAAACTTTTCTGGCCGCGTTTCGCAGCCTGCGAGGGTTCCGTGGCGAGGCCAAAGTTTCTTCTTGGCTTCACCGAATTGCGGTAAACCAATGCATCACGCGACAACGTCGGGCGAAAGTGAGAAATGAGGCGGCGCTCGAAGATGAAGAGGAAAAGAACGCGTCCAGTTTTTCCGCTCCCTCGCATTACTCGCCAGCGCGCGTTGTCGAAGGACTGGAGCATGTCGAGGCTGTTCGTCGCGCAGTGTCGGCCTTACCTATCGAATTGCGACAGGTGGTCTTGATGAAGGAGTTTGAGGAACTCACGTTTCGGGAAATCGCTGAAGCCTTGGATCTACCGTTGAGCACGGTCAAGAGCCGTCTATATACGGCGATGAAGCAGTTGCAACTGCGCTTGCAGCGTTTTGGCAACGATGTAGTTTGATAGTGGGAGTAAGCATGGAAGAAGACAAAGAACTTAATTCAGGTTGCGCACATCGTAACGATCTCATTGCGATCGTCTATGGCGAAGCGACGGAAATGGAAACTCGAAGCTTCCAACGACACATGAACGAATGTGCCGAATGCAGCGACGACTACTCCGCGTTCAAAGGCATTCGCAATTCCGTGTTCAGCTGGCGTCAGGAAACGCTCGGCTTCGTTGCACAGCCTGAACATGATCGTCTGCGAGCGGAGCGCTCAGCGCTGGCAGCTCTGCGTGAATTCTTCACGTTGTCTCCGTTGTGGTTGAAAGGCGCGATTGCGCTGGCGTCACTCGTCTTTTGCCTGCTGGCAGTGTTAGCAGTGGTTCGATTTCGACCGGACACAAAGCCAGTGGTGGCCACGAGTAAGACCGATGCGGAGATTGAGAGGCTGGTGGAGGCTCGCACGCAGGAGCGATTAGCGGCGCTTAAAAAACCAGATGAAAGCAATCCCGAGATTGCTACTGACAGTCTCGATGAGAGCAAACCGGAGAAGTCTGGAAAGAGAAAGATCGCTGTCTCTTCCAAACAAGTTGCGGTGAATCCAACACGTAGACCACTGACGAAATTGGAACGCGATCAGCTTGCCGCAGATTTGCGATTGACAGCTTCTGAAGAGGAGAGCGAAATCGATCTCTTAGGTGAAGGCAACAACCGGCAATACTAACGAGGGTGCCCCCGACAGGAATAATATGAAACGAAAACTCTTTCTACTAACGCTAGCGAACATGCTCTTGCTCACGTCCGGTGTCATCATCCAGGTGCACGCGCAG
>JANNON010000761.1:0-11884 GCA_031399105.1 Blastocatellia bacterium
CAGGCTTTGACGGAGATTTGAACGATGAGAATGAATATTTCCAGAGACGCTCGACCACAAGCGATGACTTTGCTCGCGGCAGCCGCGATCTCGATTGTGCTGTGGTTCATCCCCTACGCTGAGTTGCTGACTTATCCATTCCGCATCTTCGTCACCTTTATACATGAGGGTGGGCACGCCTTGGCGGCGCTGGTCACGGGTAACTCGGTTGCCAGTTTGAGTGTAGCAATGAATGCGAGCGGCGAAACCTACACGACCCAAGGTGGCCTGTTTTCTCAGGTGTTGGTTTCCAGTGCGGGATATGTCGGTTCCATGGCTTACGGCGCACTGCTGCTGGTGCTGATTCGCAAAGCAGTAGCAGCGCGACTGGTGCTATTGGGTTCGGCAGGTTTGATCTTTGCACTGACGATGATCTACGGCTTGTTCAAGCCTCTCTACTCCGGGGGCTCGCTTTCAGGTATTCCGTTCACGCTCTTTGCCGGTATCGCGCTAACGGTTGGATTGGTGGTGCTGGCCAGGTTTGCCAGCGCGCGAGTGGCGACGTTCTTCGTCAGCTTGCTCGCCGTTCAATGCGTGCTCAATGCGTTGATTGATCTGAAGACTGTGTTCTTCCTTTCGTCGCCGTTTGGGCCCAACGTACCGACCGATGCCGTTAACATGGCGAACGCCACCGGTGTCCCAGCTTTCTTCTGGGCCCTCAGTTGGATTGCTTTAGCGTTCGTGATTCTTTGGATAGCAATGCGACTCTACGTTGCGAGTCGTGACGGTCGCTCGCAGCCTGACCTTCCCTTCGACGACGCACCGCTGGCTTAACAGTCAGGAAGCATAAAGGTAAAGGCGCAACCGAATGAACTCGGTTGCGCCTTTTGCTTGAGCAAAGCCCGGCTGATTAAGGTAAGAGGACCGCTACGGCAGCGCCTCGACGTTAACAAAGAACCGGAAGTATCCGGCCTGTTGCACTCCCAACAGGAAATGCACGTTGATGGTTCCACCTACTGCAATCGGTGTTGCCAATGTGACAGTTCCTGCCGACAAAGTTGAATTCCAGGCACCGCCAAGCGGCTGTAACGCAGGCTCTTCAAGAGTTAATCCCTGCACCGCGCAACTATTGCCAGGACATGCTGGGTTCGGACCGGTAATAGCGACAACCAGGGGCGTTGAAGTGCGGGCGCGAAGGTCCGCGATACCAACCGCCGGTGGGCCGGCCGTAATATCGACGATTCGGAATCGAAGACGAGAGATCGTTCCGCCGGTTGTATTTTGAACCGTCCGGCGAATGGACATAGTGCCGTTCGTCGAATTGTTGCCCGGATCAGGAGTCAAATCACGCACGCGATTTGGCGATGCGCCGCCGGCTACCGCCGGATCAAGAAGCGTCAGTAAAACGCTGCTGTTCTTCTGGATGGCACTATCCAGGTTTTCTGGACCAGGAGCCCCAAGCTGCGAAGCAACTCCCAGTGTTTCCTGTGTCGTGCTCAAGAATGCAAAGTCAGCTGCATTGTCATTCGTATCGCTGGGCGTGCCAGTCAACATTCTGCGTACAAAGGTTATCTGACTAACCGGAGTTCCAGCGATATTCGCGATCCCCGTGCCCTCCTTGAACAACCCAGCGGCAATCCCAGCAAAGCCCGCCGAATCCATCCGCGTTCCGACTGCGAAGTTAGCGGGATCAGATGTGCGGAAGATGGCAATGCCACCATTGTCCGCGAGATCAGGGGTGTACATGGCATCCCCGTCCGACGCCCGCACCTGAGTGTTGGCGTAGGCATTCAAGCCATATGGGGCGATGCCGGCAGCCGCAACGTTATTGACGACTAGATAGTGACCACCCGCCGGAATGGTAGTGCCATTAGGAATTGTGGCCAGAGCTGTTGCAGTAGTTCCGTTTGCGCTGAAAGCGAGTGCCCAGCCGTCAGACCCGTCCGTCGTGCTGACCGTCAGTGGTGCTGAACTGGGATTGTAAAGCTCAACAAACTCGTCGCGCGGGCCTGCCGGGCCCCGCAAACGAAACTCGCTGATGATCAGGTTGCCGACTGTGCTGGTAGTGGTACCTGGCTTAACCAGGGCCCACTGCGTGGCCCAGACGCCGGCGAACTGTCCGGGTCCAAAGATTTCTTTTTGGAAGTCCGCGAATTCCTGAATGGTCCAGAAGTCAGTGTCGTTCAACGGATCGACCATCGACGAGCTGTAATCACCCCAACGAATATTGAACGGACTGCCAGCGCCGATGTTGTAGTTCCCAACCCCTTCTCTGAACGTCTGCGAGTCTCGCAAAGTGTTCGCCGCATCGCTGCTGGCTCGAAAGGAATATGCGGTCTTGGGAAGGGTTAAGTGAGAGAAGCGGGAGTAGCCGATCAGGACATCTTCATTCTGATTCACTGCGATCGTCGGAAAAGTAAAAAACTGCCCTTGCGGCGTGCAACCAGCGCGGGTGCCGCCGGATCCGTTATGACAGTTGTCCGCGGTGGGATCAGCGAGAATCGCTCGTTGAATCGGCGGAGTACCTGCCAGGTTGTTGACGATGGTAGGGTCAATTTCCCACCACTGAATGCCTGTGTGGTTGTCAGGGTTTGCTCCCGTGCTGGCGGGCGAGCCTGCGAGCGTCGGTATGGTGGGCAGCATCACGTGGTGGGTGGTCCAAAGCGAACCATTTCTGAGAACGGCGTTCTGAATGCGAGAGTCGTTCCCCGCCACACGATTCCCAGACAAAGCGTAGATGTTCTGCTGTCTTTGATGCACATAGCCGCCGCTGGTTCCAATGATTCGTGCATCGAACCGCCACGAATTCGGAGATTGCGGGAATTGAGTGCCAACAGTCAGGACCGGCGCCGCTGCAGTTCCAGAGATGGTGGTAATGCGAAGTTGTGCGGCGGTACTATCCCAATCTTCAATCAAGTATTGATTGCCATTGGTGTTGTTTTCATCGACGTGCGGCACCATGGTAAAGCCGCAGCCCAACTCAACGTTCTGAGTAATGCTCGCCAGACACGTGGCGAACGATCCCTCAAACACGCTCACCGTCGCCAGTGTGTTGTTGTATGCCGCGGCTTTTTCCAAAACATAGACGGCGGGACCTTGATATCCACTAGTTGTGCCGAACCCGAATAGGTTCACCTGAACCGTAATCCATTTTCCGTTATACCCAACGCTGGGATAGTCGGCCCATTTTCCGCCCGCGGCCGTCGCCGCAGCGTCAGCGTCGATAGCATAACGGTTGTAGGTACCCAACGCATCGTTAGTTTGGGAGACCGCAACCAGAGTCGCTGATGTTTGAACCTGCGCGTTTGCAGTTGAGATGATGATAAAGCGATCGTTAAAGCGATCGTAGTAAGCCTTTGGATCAAAAGTACTCGGCGGAGCACCTCCCAGTAGTACGGTGGACCAAAAGGAGTTCAGCGTCACATTGCTCAGCACCAGACCATTCCGATCCTGCACAATGATCTTTTCATTGGTGGTGGTCATCACCTGGGTATCGCCAACAGCGCCCATCGTGTCGGGCGGGATCGAGCCCAGCGTCAAACCATCAGACTTAAAACTACGTGTAATAGGAGGTGACTGCACTCCGCTGGAAGGTGGCGCCAGAGGAGCATCGTCATCGGCGGTTACCTCAGCAGCGCGTCTCGGTACAGTTGAGTTCCGCTGTTCAATTCTGTTCGGCGCATGGATGGGCCGAAGTTCTCCTGGCGCTGCATTGGCAGGCGCCAAAGCAACCTGTTGCGACAGCCCTTGCATATTTATCGGTGGCAGCACGGTAATCGCGCTCCGCGTGGGGAAAACTATCTGACTGCTGGGCTGCGCGGTGTCTCGCTTACCTCCGACTGTAACCGGGCCACCCTTTTGTTTCTTCTGCGCGTTGACGGTTGGAGTAAGAACGAAGCCTTGCGCCAGTAGTGCAAGGCTCAATAACGTACTAAACAAAGTTGCGAGGGGTGTCCTCGCTGCCCTAACGCACATTCGACGATACGTCTCACTGCGCTGTCTAATCGTGGGGCGATTTATCCGCACAGGTTTAGCTTTCATCATAGTTTCTTTCCGCATAGTTAAGGTTATTGGCTTATTTCCTGGAAAAGGCGGGTAGGCGTTACGCTTCCAAGTACAGCGGATCGGTTAGGCCATCTCACTGAATGTGACAAAGTCATAAACAGTCATTGACGCTGCTTCCGAAATCACTCTTTGGAAGTGAATCGATCCTAAATTGAAAATCAAAATGAACCAGAAGATCCCAGAGGTGTAGTCCGGAGCGGAAACCGAAAATCCCACGGCCCGGAGGTAGTACGGGTGTTGATAGTAAAACGACTGCCGGGATCTGGCAAGAAAAACATTCAACGATAAAGGCCAAGGCGCGGCGACTGACATTCGTTTAGCAGAATGATGATCTGGTGCGAGCCCGAGTCAGCGACTGCCAGATCCACCCGGCCGTCGTTATTGAAATCGCCCAAGGCGACACCTCGCAAAAACTCGCCCACCGGAATTTTCGCAGCCAATGGGACCAACCCATCGGTGCCACCAACGAATAATGAGAGATCGCCCGAAGCCGAGTTGGTTACCACGCTGTCATCGTAGCGGTCCCCGTTTAGATCGCCAGCGGCGATTCCAAAAGGACGGAGGCCAGTGTTCAAATTTTTGGCCCCTGCAAAATTGCCCCGCCCCGATCCGTTTAAGAACGAAAAGCTGTGCGAACCATAGTTCAGTGCCACCAGATCATCCTGGCCATCGTTATTGAAATCAGAGACAAGGACCCCCGTGGGAGTGGTCCCGACTGCGTAATGAGTGGGCTCCCCCACGGCGCCATCGTTCAGCCCGAATAACACCGATACAGAACCTGACCGGTGATTTGCTACTGCGAGGTCGGTCTTGCCGTCGCAGTCCAAGTCTTTTGCAATCAACCCAAATGGCCGATCTCCGGCAGGATAGGTCTTGCGATCAAGAAAACCGCCTCGCGTGTCGGAGAGAAAGATTGAGATGCTATTGTCGACATCGTTTGCGGTAATGAGGTCAGGACGACCATCGCCATTCATATCCGCCGAGATTATTGCCCTGGCGGTTCGCTCGGTTGGCAGTGTAATTGTTTTCGAAAAGCTTCCATTTCCAGAGTTGAAAACTATTGCAATCTTCAGTTGGCGAGGATTGATCGTAGCCAAGTCAACTTTGCCGTCACCGTTCAAATCGGACGCGACAATTGCTGCAGGTTGCACATCTATTGGAGTGGTCTTGGGGGCTCCAAAGGCTCCCTTGCCATCGCCGAGCAGCACAGAAATATCTTGCGAGGTAGCATTTGCCACAGCGAGATCCAGTACCCCATCATCATTCAGATCTGCGATTACCACTCCCGAAGGATCGTCTCCTACCCGATAATGTAAAGGAGCAGTGAACCCTCCCATTCCATTTCCCAACAGAACTGAGACTTCACCGGTAATGGTGCTGGCCACCGCGAGATCCTTTTTTCGATCGCCGTTCAGGTCAGCGATCGCAACGCTGCGGACTTTCGCTTCACCACTTAACGGCGGCAGCGTAGCTGATTCAAAGCCACCCTCCTTAGTCGCCAACAATATTAGTAAGCCGCCACTGGCACTAACCGTGGCTATATCGAGCCGCCCGTCACCATTGATATCTTCCGCCGCTCCACCTACTGGGGCCGCCAAAGCCTCAACTACGTTTGCGGCCGTTAAGCGCCCGCCTCCAGCGCCCAAGGCAACCGTCAGATTCTCTGACCCATAGTTGACCGTTGCGAGATCGCGTTTGCGATCATTGTTAAAATCACCAGCGGCAAGAGCGATAGGAGTTGTTCCGGAAGCATAAACCGTCGGCCGCTGAAAACTTCCATTCCCATCTCCGAAGAGCACTGCAATATTGTTCGAACCTGAATTGGCTACCGCCAAATCACTCTTGCCATCTCGATTCAAATCAAGACTAGCGATTGAAAAAGGCTCGCTGCCCGTCGGCAAATTGACTGCGGCGCCGAAACCTCCGTTGCGCGCGAGCAGGATAGATATGTCGTTCGATTTTGAGTTGGCGGTCGTCAGGTCGAGCTTCCCGTCGTTGTTAAAGTCTGCGAAAGCGAGTGCCACCGGTCCCTTACCGACCAATAAGGTGCCAGCCATTGCAAAGTTTCCTTTGCCGTCTCCGCGGATGTATGACACATCGTTGGAAAGAAAGTTAGCGAGCGCCAAATCAAAGTGTCTGTCGCCATCAAAGTCAGCGACGACTATGGCACGAGGGTTCTTGCCGACTGTTACCGTCCTGCCGGCTTCGAATTTTCCAGTACCGACTCCGAGGAAAATTGTTACGTCGTTGGACTTGTTGTTTACAGCAGCAATATCTGACTTACCGTCTTCGTTGAAGTCCGCTACCCCGATCGCAACAGGTTCAACTCCTCCTTTCAGCGCCGTTGCCACGCGAAAGCCAGGCGTGTCGCACGGCGAGTTACTTGCGGACGCGAACGAAGCGGCAAGTAGTAAACAGGAGAGCAGTAGGATTACACGACGAGTAAAAACGAGATCTTTCATGTCAGCAGGGTGGTTGGCGTTTGTGATTGGAAATGAACGGCGACATCTCTCTGCCGCTGCTACTAAGGAAGGCAGCTTAGAAATGGTGGGCGGCTATGTCAATTCAGCAGGGTGCTTGGTAGTACTCCGCTAGTGTGTTGATGAGGTCGGGAATGCTCGAATGGCTATTAGCGACCACCAATCGAAAGGATCACGTACAACAGATAGGATTCCTGGAATTGATTGCCAGCGAGGAAGGGTCAGCAATGAAAGAATCAGTTTCGCAACAAACAGCGGCCGAAAGCTCAGCCACAGCATAAAAGAAGCGTAAACGGCGAGCAGGTATTTACCGTTGCTCGCTGCTTATTGATCGTGCCATACCCGATTCAATAAACCGCAAGGCCAGCGTGGGAGCTGGCCTACTCTGTTTGCACTGTTGCAACCGGCGACCAACACACGACGGAGCCCAGGTCCCGGGCTTGGCTCAGAACAGCGAGTAGCATCGACCAGGCTGCGCTACCACGCCGCTGTGCCAGTTACTCGGTCTCCTAAAACTTGTAGCGATACCGCATCGTCACGCCTCGACCCGCGCCGTCGATGCCCCAACTGATTCCGCGGTAAGACTTGTCGCCGATGTTCTCAAAGTCCACGAAGACTTCATGGTGCTCGTTGAACCGGTACGCGCCGCGCAACCCAACCAGACCGTACCCTGGAACCGCCGTGAAAAGTGGCACCGCAGTATTGGCGTCAACTACGGTCACGCCATTGATTGTGGCGCCGATTGGGAGTAAGCGATTCTGCACTTGCGCCAGTGTCTCGCCAGTTGGGATCAAAATACCGCCGGCATTTCTACAACCGCCAACGCCGGGAGTTGTCAGTCCGCGCACACACGCTCCACGCCGGAAAAAGTTCTGGATATTTGTGCGCGATCGGGCCGCTCCCGTACGACGGTCGCCAAGGTCTAAAGTGGACAGTCGTCGTTGGCGTCCAGCAAGCGTTGAATAGGCCTCGACGTAGAAGCTCGAATTCGCTTGATAACGCAGACTTAAGAACGCGGTAGCAGGCGGAACCCCGCCTTCAACGTTTGGCGGTAATCCATTGAGCAGACTGTAGGCACGGATATAAGTGAAGTTGCCGTTGGCGGTGAACTGACTACTTAGTCGCGCCTGCGTGTTGAACTCAACGCCATTGAAACGCGCGTCGTCAAAATTGACGCGGACCAGCGCCGGTGAAGTTGGCGCCGATGCGACAAAAACAATTCCGCTGGGATCCTGCCGAATAATCTGCTCGCTACCAAGCAAAGTTCCGAGTGCTCCTGCCGGGAGAATCAAAGCTTGATCGAAATAGACGTTATTTAGTTTGTTTGTAAAGCCTGTCAGTTCTGCTCCAAACCGATCGCTTGAGTAACGCAAGGTCAGGTCGAAACTGTCGCTGGTTTCCGGACCAAGTCTTGTTACCGGAATGCCCGTTGAAACCGCATCGGCTCCTGCCGTCGTCCCGATAAACCCGCCGCGGCTCGCCGCCGTTAAAGCATCGACTTCAAAACCAGTGCCGACCAGTCCGAGGATACCCAAATCCGTGGTGTTGGGCGCCCGAAATCCGCGGGTGTATTTTCCGGCAATATCAAAACCGCCGCCGACAGTAAGGACGGCGCCAATACGTCCGGAGAACGCACTGAAGCGTTGACTATCATCCGGAAAGAGCGGCAGCCCATTCGTACCGAGGGGCGCATTTGCAGCGCGTGATTTGTACGACGCCACGTTGTATCGCAAAGCCCCGCTCAAGCGCAGACGATTCGGGATAACAGTAAAAGTGTCTTGCGCAAAGAACCCGTACGAAAGATAGCGAGCGCCGTTTGGAATGCGAGGACGAGATGCAGTCACCTGGCCATTCGCAGGATTGGTGGTGAACGCTGGGGTGGTGATCCGGTCCTGGTAAACGTCCGCACCCATTAACAAGGTATTACGCTCGCCGAGTTGTTTATCGACATAGAAGTTGAAGCCGAAGACATTTGTGCGCTCACGCTGATTCGTAATCAGGCCCAGCGGATCGCCCTGTCCGCCCTGGTTAATTCTCTCCTCACGCTGGCCGTTGTAAGAGAATGTGAATGAGGCGTGATCAAAGAAGCCGAGCCTTTGCCTGAACAACCGCGCATAGAAAAGCTCGCTCATCAAGTTGCGAAGATCCGCGATCAGGTTGCCATCGCCGCCTAACAACTGGTCGTAGCGGCGGCCTCCATCCTGCTGGTTTCGTGCATAGCTAAAAAGCAGTTGCGTAGATTCATTCAGATTAAAATTCGTGCGAAGCAATCCCCCATACTGTGTGAACGCAGTGTCCGGCAAGCGCTCGCCAAAGACATTTGACGGCAATCCCAGAAAACGCGTGACGGCAGCGTGGTAATCAAGTCCATCCGCAGGACGCAGCCGGTTGATGCGGCGGGCGTTTATGTTGACGAGGAATCCGTAGTCGCGCTTCCCATAAGTCAAAAGAGTATTTCCGCCGAACCCATTCGTCGGAGAGGAGTAGAACAGATTCGTGTTGCCGTGAAACTCGCTGTCGACGTCGCCATACTTCGGCGTGTGCGAAATGAAGTTAACCACTCCACCCAACACATCCGATCCGTACTGAGAACTATTTGGACCACGCAAAACCTCAACCGTCTCGAGACTCGAAGGCTCGATCAAACTGAAGAAGGTCCCAACACCGCCTCGCTGAGCGCTGGTTGTATACCGAATTCCATCTACATAAACGGCAACGTTGCGGCCCGTCAATCCACGCACGAAGACCGCGCTGAGAGAGGGGGACGTTCTTTGCAGATTCACACCGGGCTCTTCATCGACGACCTGGGCCACAACTTCGGGTGCTCGCTCTAAAATCTCTCTATCGTTAATAACGTTTACCGGTGTTGCGATAGTGCGCGCATCTACCACCTGACCGGCTTCTGCGGTGACCGTTACATCGCCGGTGATTCGATTCACCATTAAGACCACATTGATCTGCTTAGTTTCACCCGCCGAAAGCTGAACTGCCGTGCGCTGTCTTTCAAAGCCGGGGCCGGAAACGTTGAGCTCGTAATTTCCGGCGCCAATGTTAGCCAATGTGAAATTGCCGTGGGCGTCAGTCAGAGCCGTCCGAACAACTGCCTGATGCGGATACACGAGCGAAACCTCGGCATTACTAACGACCGCGTCGTTTGAATCCTTTACGGTTCCCGCGATCCTACCGGTGTCCGATTGTGCTGAAACTACATCAGGGATTGCAGTTAGAACGAAGGTTCCGAGCGCTAATGTTGCAATAAACTGCGCAAGTGTACGTATCACGTGAAACTCACTTTCATTAAGTTACAACGTCCGACTAAGCCGCACTACGTCAGATTCGATGTTGATTCAAAGCGCTTGAGAAAACTTGAGGCCAAGAACGTTCGGGAAATTAGCGTAAAGCCGTTGGTAGGCGAGAGACTAACCGCTAGCGCGAACTACTACTAGGATTCGTAGATCCTGAAGAGATAAAAACTCGGGGATGCTTGGAGAAATTGCCTGGAAGCTATTCGAGAAAATACACGACGTGCTCAATGAGCTCGTGAACGCTGGCAAGTACGTGGGATTGCCGAACCGTGACGGCTACGACCAACAGCGTCAAGCCGATGGGAATCCACCGGGGAAGCTGAGAGAACTTTGACTTGCTGACCTGCCCCGGTGCGGTTTTTTTGCTTTGCAAGAGACGGCGCACCCGATCCTTAAAAACATGTGGGCTTTCGTCACCGGTAAAGAAAACCCCGGCCGCCATCGCCGGTCTCGCACCCACCGGAACCATGCGGGCAATCTTTACCAGCGCCGAAGCGAGGTCAACTCCCACTCGAGAGTCTCGCTGGGATGCATACTCATCAGCGGCCACCTCTGCGGCTTCGGCCCAGGCTCGATCAATGCTGCGGCCAAAAGGAACGAGCAGCAGCACGTCGCGCGAAGCTCGCATCAATCCACGCTTGAGATTGTCGTTAGCAAGCACGTGTGCGGCCTCGTGATCGAGTGCGGCTGACAGTTCATCTGGTGTCAACGAGTCGAAAACCTGAGAGGCGATGAACAGTCGCGGTCGCAATGCGCCAACCACAGCGATCAGCGGAAAGCGATGCGCAATTCGATAGGTAGGCAGGTGGATATTTGGCAGTTTGATTTGCTGTGCATGCCTCAGCCAGTCCGAAGTCAAGCGGGACGTGGCGCGCCACGCCGCGAGTCCTCTCACAATCGCGAGCGCAATTCCAAGACCGGAAAAAAGAGCAACTAAGCCGAGTTTCAAGCTTACCTCTTCATGACCAGCGCGCGGTTCATGTGTCAGAAAAGCGGGAGCAAACAGAAACAGCACACAGCTAATTCCTAAAGCAGTGGGAACCGTTCGCAAAAGGAATAATGCATTTGCGACCGTGGTTGCGGACCATTTCGTAATGCGATGACCGAAGAACTTCCAAAGCAGCAGCGCAACGAATGACGCGATGCTGTTCAGAAGCATCATGGCGGCTAACACGACACAGAGCCCAAGAAAATAGAACATCGCTCTATTCCTTCTCTTTCAGTTCCTGCAGTTTCTTTTTGATGAGACGATCGAGTTCATCGAGTGATTCGCGGTCACGTTCACTGACGGCGTCTACGATGCATGCGAGCACAGGTTCCACGCTCTGACTACCGAGACCCAGCAGGCCATCGATTACGTCTTCGCGAATTCCCTGCTCTAATTCGTCACGAGTAACGAGCGCGGTGTAAACAAATGCCAGACCGTCCTTGCGCCGGCTGAGCAAGCGTTTTTTGTAAAGGCGATCGAGTGTCGTCATGACAGTCGTATAAGCGATCCGCTCGTCAAACGCCGCATAGACCTGTCTCACACTGGTCTCTCCTGATCGCCAGAGTTCTTCGATTACTTGTCTTTCGAGCTTCCCGAGTGCAACTGACGCAACCTCTCGAGGTCTCCGGAAGCCGCGTAAAAGAAATCTTGGTGTAGTCATGAGGTCCGCATTGTTGATGAGCGAGCTTGGGCTGTCAATAGTCAACAGGACGAGCAACCTTGTAGGGGTGTCCCTCCGGGGGCACCCCTTTTCAAGGGGACACCCCGGCTTGGGCATTGCACAAAAGCTCCGAATCCCTCCCACGGAAGTGGGTGGATTCTTCAAGTCAAACTACAAAGCGTGAAAGGAGTTCCTTTCCGCAACTCCCAACCAACGGCAGTTGGCTAGGATTCCCGGTAATCGGTTACTTCTCACCATAGATAAGATCTGAGCTCATCCAACCACTTCCGTGGGTGGGATTTCGGACGGCAGGGGGCGAACCAGAAGCAATCAGAACCGCGGAGCGGTGTAGTGATGCAGTTTGCTCGTTCGCGATTCGATCGGGTGTCATGAGGTCAGTACCACC
>JANNON010000762.1:0-3193 GCA_031399105.1 Blastocatellia bacterium
CTTAGCTACTAGATTAATTGCGTGCTTCTGCCGCAGTGGCCCGGTCGCTGCGCTCCGCGGTTCTGATTGCTTCTGGCGCTGCTTGAACGCTGCGACTGAACCTCTCTTTTTGACCAGTCACGACGATGCTGATACTTTCACATCGAATTTCTAGTCAGTCGCTCGCACCTGCTTCCATCAATGTCAGCAAGCTTAGCCAAAGTAACGAGGGCGCACTCGCCTGATCAGACGATCTCGAACGCTGCCCACGCCTCAGAACAACTCCACTCGGTAAAGCCACCGCTCAAATGGGCCGGGGGAAAACGTTGGTTACTGCCGCACCTCGAACCGCTTTGGCGCGAGTTTCAAGATCGGGTTTACGTCGAACCGTTTTGTGGTGGCCTGGCTGCGGCGCTGGGGCTGCGGCCATCACACGCTGTGCTGAATGATGTTAATCCGCACCTCATCAACTTCTATCGCCAGATACAAAAGGGACTCGAGATCTCGGTAGAGATGAGATACGACCGGACTTTGTTCTACTCGCATCGCGATCGCTTCAACGAACTCAGTCGCTTGCGGCAACACAAATCGGCAGAAGCGGCGCAACTCTTCTATTATCTAAATCGCACTTGCTATAACGGCCTCTGCCGCTTCAATCAGAGTGGCGACTACAATGTCCCGTTCGGAACCTACAAAGCAGTGCGTTACGAAACGAGTTTCGAATCGCTGCGTGCTGTGATGCGACCATGGCGGTTCACTAGTCTCGACTTTGCGGCGATGGAGATCGAGGACGACAGCTTTATCTACGCTGATCCGCCATACGACGTGGAGTTTCGCAGTTACAGCGCCGGCGGATTTTCCTGGGACGATCAGGAACGCACCGCGAAACTTCTGGCGACACATCGCGGACCGGTAGTCTTATCAAATCAAGCGACACCAGAGATCGTGAAGCTCTATAAAAGTCTCGGGTTTAAGTTGAGGTTTCTTCCGGGTCCACGCCGGATCAGTTGCACCGGCGATCGCACCGCCGCTAAAGAGGTATTGGCGACAAGATTGTAGGGGCGGCACTCCCCGCCGTCCCTCGGTTGAGATGCTCCACTCGTTTGGTGAGAAGCGTATTTGCCATATCTCATTTGACAGTGATCATTTTTCATTTCAGACCCTCGGCTTCCGAGATGCGTGCCTTTGCACAAAGACTAAATACTCAACAGTAAATCTGCGGGGCGAAGTTTTGGACAGGCGCAAAGCAATCAGAACCGCGGAGCGCAGCCACCGGGCCGACGCGAAAACTTCAACTGCTTTTTGAAGAGATCTCAACTACTTAGGCAATTGCGTGCTTCGTCCGAATCGGCCCGGTCGCTGCACTCCGCGGTTCTGATTGCTTCGCCCCCGGCCGGCAGTTTTGTACAAAGCCGAGATGCGCAGTAAATGGTCATTGTCATTTGGCCGTGTAGACTGTCGTATAAAATAAATTTTCGGAGGCTTCGATGAACTTCCATCTGCTACGCTCGTTCGTTATCTCGTTAATTTTCGCGATTTTATTTCCGGCCATTGCCAGCGCTCAGGATTCAGGCAAGGCACTGCACGATCTTTTCAATCGCGAGTGGGAATACAACCTTGCGAACAACCCAACTCGCGCTTCGTCGCTTGGCGATCGTCGTTGGAACGATCGCTGGAGCAACGTTAGCCTCGAATCTATTCAGGGCAGGAACAGTCACAACATCGCTGTGCTCACCGAGCTCGGCAAGATCGATCGCAGCAAACTCTCCCGCACCGATCAGTTGAACTACGACCTCTTCAAACGCGACTACGAAACCAATGTCGAAGAGTTTAAGTTCCGCGGCTATCTCATGCCGCTGAATCAACGTGGCGGCATTCAATCGCAAAATGAGCTGGCCGACTCGCTGCGCTTCGAAACCGTGAAGGACTATGAAGACTGGATTGCGCGCCTCAATTCGTTTCCGGCATACATGGATCAAACAATCGCCTTGATGCGCGAAGGCATAAAAGCAAACATGGTGCTCCCGAGAGTGATCATGCAGCGCATCCCGGCGCAGATCGAAAAGCAGATCGTTGCCAGCGGCGACCAAAGTCTCTTCTACAAACCTTTCAAACGTTTCTCGCCAAACATCCCGGTGAACGAGCAGGAACGGCTGATGCGCGCAGCCATTCCCGCGATCGAAGCCAACATCATTCCCTCTTACCAGCGCTTTAAGAAATTCTTTGTCGAAGAGTATCTGCCCGCGTCTTACAAAGAGGTTGGTGTGTGGCAAGCGCCGCAGGGAGCGGAGATGTATGCATTCCTGGTGCGCAAGTTCACGACGACCAACACAACGCCGAGTGAAGTGCACGCACGCGGCTTGAGCGAAGTGCAACGCATCCGCGCGGCGATGCAGCAGGTGATGGATCAAGTCGGCTTCAAAGGAACGCTCGCCGAGTTCTTTGCTTTTCTCAGAACCGACAAACGCTTTTACTACGCGACGCCGGAAGAGTTGTTCGCTGCCTACGAAGCAATTTCAAAACGTATCGATCCTCATCTGGTAAAAGTTTTCAAAACTCTGCCACGCATGCCCTATGGCGTGCAGGCAATTCCGGCAGCGATTGCGCCCGATACCACCACCGCTTACTACCGGCAGCCGAGCGCCGACGGCTCGCGCGCCGGCACCTACTTTGTAAATCTCTATCAACCTGAGGCACGGCCCAAGTGGGAGATGATGGCGTTGTCGTTGCACGAAGCGGTTCCCGGGCATCACTTGCAGATTGCTCTCTCACAGGAGTTGGGTGAAGTGCCGAACTTTCGACGCTTCGGTGGCTACACTGCGTTTGTTGAAGGTTGGGCACTTTACGCAGAATCACTCGGTGAAGATATGCGGCTGTACGACGATCCTTATGCGAAATTTGGGCAGTTGAGTTACGAGATGTGGCGCGCGGTGCGATTGGTGGTAGACACGGGAATGCACCAGATGAAATGGACGCGCAAGCAGGCGATCGACTACTTCATGGAAAACTGTCCGAAGCAGGAACTCGACATCATCAACGAAATCGATCGCTATATCGCATGGCCAGGCCAGGCACTCGCTTATAAGACGGGCGAGTTGAAGATCAAAGAGTTGCGCCAGCGAGCGAGTAAGGAACTCGGTGCGAAGTTTGACGTGCGGGAGTTTCATGAGGTGGTGCTTGGTTCCGGTGCTGTGCCGCTGGATGTGCTGGAGAG
>JANNON010000767.1:0-1910 GCA_031399105.1 Blastocatellia bacterium
GCGCCGACCGACGCTCGCATCCGCGGGACAATCGAAGCAGCGGCGAGAGAACAGAGGCTTACCACCAAACTGCTCCCGAGCGGTGCAGGTCATGACGCGCAGGAGATCGCTGAACTCTGTCCGATCGGAATGATCTTTGTACCCAGCCGTGATGGCATTAGTCACAGCCCGCGCGAATTCTCCAAACCTGAAGACATCACCAACGGCGCAAACGTGTTGCTTCATTCGCTCTTGAAAGTTGATGCGTTGAGTTAGTCAGTACCGTTACGCGGTTAGGTCGGGTCAACTGGTGACAACACTCAACTCAGTGGCACTCAGTCAGTACCGTCACGCGGTAGCATCGGGTCAACTGGTGACAGCAACCAACCCAGTGGCACTCAGTCAGTACCGTCACGCGGTAGCGTCGGGTCAACTGGTGACAACGTTCGAACATTCGTCGGTAACAGAGGCAGCGATGAACCTAATAGACATCAGACATCTCTTCGATTACACCGAGTGGGCCAACGAGTTGGCAATGGATTCGGCCGCGAAACTATCCGACGAGGATTTGCGCCGGGACGTGGGCACCAGTCACGGCTCGATCTTTGGCACACTCTTGCACATGGCGGGCGCTGACTGGATTTGGATGGAAAGATGGTTTGGACGATCGCCAACTAAAGCCGGGGCCTGGGTTTTGTGGACGACTGATTCGTGTGCGGATCTGATGATGCTCAACGAACGTTGGCGCGACTTGATCGAACGGCGAGCGCAGTTCATCTCGAAGCTAGATGAGGAAGGACTCCATGCTGAACTGGCATTCAAGCTTCTAAGTGGCGATGCCAGCTCGATGCGCCTCGTAGATCAAATGCAACACGTCGCGAATCATGCCACGATGCATCGCGGACAAGTCGTGGGAATGATTCGCCAACTCGGCATCGATCCGCCCTCGACGGACTTGTTGTTCTACTTGCGGCGAGAGATTTCGCCGAGATGATAAAGCCAAAAGCGGACGTTACGAAACTCGTGCGCGTTAGCGTTTCACAGCGGAGATGCAGCAGCTATGAGGAGATGCCCCTGTAACTTCAGATGCCAGGTAGCACATCGGAGGATCCGCGGCATTGTAGGCACCGGGTCTGATGAAGGTGAATCCTTTGCACCTCTCGTCATCACCGCAGTCTGCCTCGCACTGTTTGGGGTTCGTTCCTCGATAGTAAGTAAGATTTGTTCCGGTCAGCGAAGCAGCTTCATACCTTTCCTTCCAAACCCCATCCGCTATCGTTGCTGAAGGCGAAGGGCTAGCTTTCACCGGCGTGTTTGTATTCTCCTCAGCGCGCAAACCTGGTTCCTTTTCTTTCGCGAACCAGAGAACACTCAAGACGATACCCGCGGCAATCAGTAGCACCAGACCGATTCCAATGGTGATGGCCCCCCAACGCGTACCGCGCACTTTCGGCGGAGCCTGCGGCGTGGGTGAATACAATTGTGGCGGATGAGGAGATTGTATTGTCGTAATCAACGGCCTTCCGGAGTCAGTTGGCGTTGAGTGAGACTGTGGTGAATCAGACGGGGTTGGCCCAGGATTCAATATTTCAGTTGGGGCTGGACCACCTAGCCGAGTGACAGGCAGACTCCTTTTCTCTGGACCACCAGAGTAAGAAAGGGTCGAGCCGTCATCGAGACAGAAGTTCAACGTCTCATCAGCGTAAGTACGGTTACATGAAGGACAGATTTTCATCTTGGATCAGGTAGCGAAACGCGGGATTCTCCTGCAACAGGCGAGATTGTTAGCCAGCCACACTACGTACGGATAATAAACCAGTTCCGTGCGTACTCTATACAAGACAATCAGCACCGTCACGCGATAGCGTCGGGTCAAGGCGGCCATCACTCAACTGGTGGGACCCAGTCAGCACCGTCACGCGGTAGCGTCG
>JANNON010000804.1:0-10233 GCA_031399105.1 Blastocatellia bacterium
GTCCGCCTTCCTGACTGTGAGACTTTCAAGCTTGCGAGGCTACGTGTGAACGAAACAAGCCCCGAAGAGTTGCGTTCAACTCTTCGGGGCTTGTTCTCCTTTCTGTAAGGGTACGTGTCAGTTGATTGGTGCAATTGAAACTGAGTTGCTGGCAAAATTCGGCACCCAGATTCGTGCGCCGTCAAAGGCGACCGCAAACGGACCTCGACCCGTCGCAAAAGTCGAAACAACTGCTCCGCTTGCGGGACTGACTCGCATCACCGTGTTGTCACCATTGTTAACGATCCACAGATGAGCGCCATCAAAGGCCATCCCCGCCGCGCCATCGCCAACCGGAAATGTGCCGAGATTAAACCCATCCGCTGCTCTGAACTTCGTCACGCTCTTGCCGAAGTAGTTTGTCACCCAAACATTGGCGCCCTCTGCCGTCACTCCAAAGGGCCCGCGGCCAACAGCGTAAGTTCCCTGCACGGTGCCGGCGCTACTAAGCCGCGTAACGCTGTTGCTGAAGTTGTTGGCAACCCAGACACTACTGCCAGCATAAGTCAGCCCCATCGGTCGCTTGCCAACAGCAAAAGTACCCAGGTTTCCCCCAGTGCTTGCTTTGAGTTTAGTGACGCTGTTGCTGTCACGATTCGCCACCCAGATGTTGGTTCCGTCGTAGGCCAGACCACCTGGTCCAGTGCCTACCGAATACGTGGCAACGACCGCTCCGGTTGAGACATTGAGTTTCATTACGTTGTTGCTCAACAGATTGGCTACCCAAAGATAGCCTCCCGCATAAAGCAAAGCCACCGGTCGTTTGCCAACTGCAAATGTGCCGGTGACGGTGCTGTCACTCGCACGCAAGCGAGTCAGACTATCGCTGAACTGAGTGGCAATCCAGATAGAGGTCCCGTCAAACGCAACGGCTTCCGGCCCCCCGGTTGAGCCCGCAGTGATTTCAGACTCGGTGGCCTCGGCAGCGGAGACCGCCGACACTCTCGAGTTCACGGCCGCCGGTTGTTGGCCACCGAGTTGAATCTCACTCATCGTTTCTTGAGCCATCGCGACAGCCGGAATCAGTGCCGGGATTGCCAGGCAAAGTGCGGCGGTCAGGAATCTTGCTTTTCGTAGATTCATTTGGCGCCTCCATTCTGTTTCATCTCTGCGCTTGCCGGCTTGGGCCAGTCTACCCAACTCACGGTTTTCACGATGTATGGCGCTTTCGACAACGCGGGACATCCGCCCCAGCGTTCCAGCGGCTCGTTACCGTATTTAAGCACCCCGATGTGGTTTGACTTATCCTTATCGACCGCCGGATCCGGATCCGTATAGCCGAGTTTTTTACGCAGCGTCTCCATATCGACAGGACTGCCGGTAATAAACTTCCAGCCGGGCCCAGCCTTATGCATATGCGCATAGTGAGCAAGCTTCTCCGGCGTGTCTTCGTCGGGTTTGAGGGTGAACGAATACATGAAGATGTCCTTCCCCATGCGATCGCCCAGCAGTTTTTGCACTTTCATGAGATTCATGGTTACCGGCATGCAAATGCCTTCGCACTTCGCATACATAAAGTTCATGATCACAAGTTTGTCTTTGATCAGATCGTCGTAGAACTTCACTTTGGCGCCTTCGTGCGTAGTCAGAAGCAGATTCGGAAAGTATCGCTGTCTGATCCTCTCTCTCGATGAGATCACTTTGAATCGCGACTTCGAATCTGGAATCTGGGCGTCCACCAAAACGCCCGCAACGAAGGGGGCCGTTCCAAGCATCGCGAGCAAGTTCCTTCGGTTGATGTTCGTCATATGAATCCTTTCTCCCAGCTGCCTTTCCGTCAGCACTGCAGGACAGTGCGGCGACGGAACGGGCTGTTATGGTTGGGTCTTGTTGTCTCCGACGTCGTTTATCTGGCCCAGCACCATCATGGCGTGGTCTTCGTGAACCACGTTGTGACAGTGCAAAGGAATCTTTCCGACGAAGTCGCGGAAGCGGAAGAACACCTTTGCTTCCATGTTGTGTTCCAACCTGAAAACGTCTTTGCGGCCCTTCGTGATTAGCCCGGAATTCGAGGGTGCCTGGCCGTTGATTGTAAGAGTCTGGAATTCTTCGAAGTGCATGTGAATAGGATGTTGCCAGCCGCCCGAGTTGTTTTGGAAGATCCACCTCTCGACACTGTTTCGCTTAATGGCAAACCGAATGTCGCTTGGATCGTCACAATCGCCGACCAGCTTTCCGTTCACCTGCCACTGCCCGTTGCCACGTTCGAACCGGAAAGTCCTCGTGATGCGCGGGGTCTCGTTAGTGGTCGGGAAAGCATAGAAATACACCGGTTGGTTAGCGGGAATATTTGCCGGATTGATGCTGTTGTCAGCCACAACCGGGCCATCGACTACGATCTTCAAGATCTTGTCGCCCTGGCCAGCTCCGACAACATCGCCGTCCGGACCGCGTCCGTCGTCCTGTTCGAGACGGTTTTCCAAATAGAAAGTCTTGCCAGCCTGTCCGGTGAAATCAACGATGACATCTACGCGCTCTGCCACTGAGAATCGAGCACTGTTGACCTGCACCGGCTTCTCCATCAGGTTGCCGTCCGTTGATATCTGCCAGAACGATTTAGTGGTGTTGTTGGGACCAAGCAGGAACATTTGGTAGAAGCGCGATGGTCCGGTATTCAACCAGCGGAAACGATACCGCCGCGGGCTAACGTGAAACACGGGTTGGATCTTTCCGTTGACGAGGAATTTATCTCCGAGAATGCCGTCCGTATTAAACAGATCAAATGACAAGAGGCCGGTCTCGTTGTCAAAAACCTTGTCGTTGAAAACCATGTACACGTCAAAACTGGTCAGCGGATTCTGGCCATCGCCGAAGCTGGGTAGCTTGAACCCGGTGTTCTCGTCGCCCGTGTCGTATTCGTTGAAGAGGATGTACGTGCCCGCGAGTCCCTTGTAGGTATTCTCCGCAGTGTGATCGATGCGGTGGTCGTGATACCAGAGTGTGTGCATCGCTTCCCTGATATCGCCACCTTGCGCAATATGTGTCGACTTCACACCCGCATAAACGTTCGGATAGTGATGGTCATAGAACTTATTTCGCTCCTTAAAGAAGCAGGGGAAACCATCGCTCTCGAGCGGTGTGTGACCGTTGTGCAAGTGAGTGGTTGTCGAAGGTAGTCCAAATCCTCCGTTGTTGATCGGCAAGTTGTTTCGGATGCGCACCAGGATCGAGCCATCCTCCGGACTACCGAGATTACCGTAACGTTCCACAATCATCGGTCCGGGTGTTATGCCGTTGAAGCCCCAAATGGGTTGTGGCGGCAGTTCATTGGGTAAACCCATGAGGACCGAGCCCGCCTGTTCACTCATCTCGTAGTACCGCAGTGGCGGGAATTCATCGAAGGCCTGATGAGCGACTGTGCGCGCTTCACCTTGAGCTGTGTTGGGAAGCTTCTGCGGTAAGGGGTTAAGTGCTGCGACCGGTTGAAGCACGGTCAGGCGCGGCATGAGCTCTTGAAATGGGGTGGTGTTTGGACTGTTGGGTTCGTCATCCTGTAAGACAAAGCCAGAACGCGTCCGCGGGTGGGCACTCAATCCCTTTTTAGAAATCAACATGCCCGCACTCGTCAACAGTCCCATCTTCAATAAGTCCCGTCGCTTAAATCCGGCCGCGATTAACTCTCGCCGGTTACTGGCAGCGACCTGCTTTTCTTTCTCTTTCTTCTTATTTCTCCGGGAAATATTCGCCATTGGGGATGCCTCCTATGGAACCTTGGCAATTTCAGCCAAGCTCCCAAAGTTTGTGCGTGATGGAATGGTTTCCTTGTTAGATTCGTATCTGCGCAAGAAGCAGACACAGCACTGGGTTCGGCAAACGCCGGCTAGAAAGCGATTGAACGCGGTTGGAATTAAGCCCAACTGCAGCCGGGAACTAGTCTGGAAGATCTCGGTGAATGAAATCGATCTTCGCAGAAGTGTTGGGCAATGGGAGTTGTGAGGACGCGCGAAATGTATTTCTGATCGAGACTCGTGTCAAGGTCTTTTTTGTTTGAGATTTCCAAGTACCGCAGGTAGTTAAATCTCTTTTGATCTGAAGGCGTGAAGGTGATGCAGGTGGTCGAAGCGCACCTGTTCCTTGCTGCGCTCTCGATCCCAACATAGCCGAAGCGCAAACTTGAGCCGTAGCTCCTTCGGAACAAAAACAAAATCGACTTCTCTAACCTTGGCGCTGTTCATCCCGGCTTGAACGTGTTGCGTCAAATTTCCTACTGCTAATCACGAAAAATAACTGCGACGTAATGCGTGTTTTGGGTATTCGGATCTTTGCGTTCGTGGCGTTGCATGTCTGTTTTGATAGCGTCCGTGTTCAGCGCACCGACTCGACGCCTTGCAGCAGTGCCGCACTCAGCACTGAAGGTTGTTTCTTTAGGCGCTTTTGTTGGTACATCGTTTCGTCGGCGCGGGCGATCAGCTCTTCGATATCGCATTCATGGTTCGATTGTGTGGACGCAGTGCCCACACTTAACGATAGCTGATAAGCACGACCAGACAGATCGTTGTAAGCACTGAGATTCTTCGCCAAACGTTCCGCCAGCGTGTTCTCTTCCTCCAACGAAGCATCCGGGGCCAGGATTGCAAACTCATCGCCGCCCAGGCGGCCAATGATGTCTGATTCACGAAACGTTCGTCTCAACACTTCCGCTATTTCCTGAAGCGCAATTGATCCTTCCGCGTGTCCGCGCGAGTCGTTAATCTGCTTCAGCCCATCCATGTCGCAGTAGATCAGCAAGTTTGGTTGTCGTCTCCGTTTTCCCGCCTTTAGGCGATCCCCGGCTAGCGTCAGAAAGCCGCGTCGATTGTACAAGCCGGTAAGCTCGTCAGTCAGCGAGAGATTGCGCAAAGCATCTTCGGCTTTTTGTCGTTCGAGGATTGCGGCTTCCAGCTCGCGCACACGTTCCGCGAGACTGTCCTGCAGTTCAACGATCCTGATGCCGGCTTGTAAGCGAACGCGAAGCTCCTGCTGATGGAAAGGCTTAGTGAGATAGTCATCCGCTCCTGCCTCAAGTCCGGCTATCAAATCCTGTTTGCTCGCCAATGCGGTTAAGAGAATGAGATAAGGTGCGTTCTCGATCTGCCGCCTTGCCTTTCGGCAAATATCGACACCGTTAAGTCCTGGCATCATCCAGTCGAGGATCGAAATTCTCGGCGCGTGCTCGTCCTGCATTATTTGCCAAGCGTCAAAACCGTTCGTGGCGTCAACAACTTCGTGTCCCCACTTTTGCAGTGTCCGGGTCAATACACGGCTGGAAATTTGATCGTCGTCCGCAATAAGAATTCTCATTTTGCTACCGTCGCGCTGAACTCCTGCAATAAAGCTCCGAACGCCAAGCCGAGTTTCAATCCGAATGTTTTCTGGTCATGGAATGCTGGAAGCGCGAGCCTGGACAGGAGAGGTTGGATTGAATGAGGAGGGGCAAATGTCGGCGGCGTTACGATAGACCTCGCGGGTAAAACGCCGCACTCAAGGCAGTGAAAGATTCACATTACGCGTGAATCGAAGGATCATTCGCATCGTCTGTGCCAGAGGTTTGTAGTGCGATGGGTGACTTGTGGGGTGAAACTCAGGTCGCGGATTTTATGCTTGCCGCCATTGCTGCGAGCGACTCTCTCGCAAATCGCTTTTGCAACATCCTCGCCAGCGGAAATCCGATTCGCACCAACGGATGCCTCGGTTGTGAAAATGCGAGGATGTCGTACCAAACGGAATCGTCGAACTGATTCCACTCGATCAGAAACCGTTCCTCGCCTTTCTCAACGTGGTCGGGCAGCGTGCCGTAGGCAAAGCCAAACCTCATCAACGCTTCGTCCTGGTTGATGACATAAACGATGCGCGAGGCGCTCAGCGACCAAACTCCAAACGTCTTGGCCTGAATCGCGACTATGGCGTCCACACGAATCGGCACTCCGTGGGGGACGATTTTCACCCAACCGAGCTCGAACTGTTGCCAATGACGCAGCGCCGCCACCGCTTGTTGAAACACCGATCGACCCTGTCCGAGTTGAATCCGATTGTGATCGTGAGTGTAACCGGCGGGAAGTTCGCTCTTAGTCGCACCAACTTCCGAGTAAGAGAAGGGCAGCTTCTGTTGCGACGAGAGGAACTCGCCGATCTCTTTTTCCGAAGGTTGATGGGCGAGAAACATAGGAGTATCAGCCGCTGATGAACGCAGATATGACGAATCAGCGCCAAGTTTCGGCAGTTGAGTTCCTTCAGATCCGTATCATCCGCGCAATCCGCGGCTAAGCTTTCTTCAGCTCTGCGTCATCTGCTGCTGATACTCGCGAGCGCGGGTGGTGTTTGTCATAAGCATTGCGCAGGTGTCGATCCGTCATGTGGGTATAAATTTGCGTCGTCGAAATATCACTGTGGCCTAGCAGCGCCTGCACGGATCGTGAATCGGCGCCGTGCTGCAGCAGATGCGTAGCAAAACTGTGACGCAGCGTGTGCGGGGAAATATCTTTCACCCCTGCCGTCTTCGCCTGGCGCTTGATCATCGCCCAGATGAACTGCCGCGTGAGCGGCTTGCCGCGATTCAGAAACATGTTTGGTGCAGTCGCTTTTCCGTAACTCGCCTTCATCGTCGCATACCGTTGCAACCAATGGATCGCACTCTTACCAACCGGCACGCGTCTCTCTTTGCTGCCTTTGCCGTAACAGACCACGAGGCCGGCATTGAGGTCCACATCAGAATGCTTGAGAGAGACGAGTTCCGAAACACGGAGTCCCGCAGCGTAGAGTAGTTCGAGGATTGCGCGATCGCGAATGCCCTGCTCAGTTGCGATGTCCGGCGCTGCAAAAAGTCGGTTGACTTCATCTTCAGTCAAAAACGCCGGCAGGTAGGCAAAACGTTGTGGGGTATCAAGCTCTTCGGTTGGGGGCGTCTTGATGTGATTGTCCAACATTAGAAAACGAAAGAAGCCGCGCGCGGCACTGACCGCTCGAGCGACTGAAGTGGGAGCCAGTCCTTCTTTTGAGAGCGAAGCGATCCACGCACGAAGATCAGAACGCGTGAGTTCTTGCAGCGACTTCTTCCTGGCCGTGGCCCATTCATTCAAACGCGCAAGATCGCGCGCATAGCTTTCCAGCGTATGACGCGCGAGCCCTTTCTCAACCTGAATATAGGTCAAGTATTCCCTTACTAAATCGCGTTTAGAAGTTGTAATCAATAGGTCTCTTTTAGTACTGAGGTCCGAGTACTGAGTGCTGAGTACTGAGTTCCAGATTCTGAGCTAGACCTCCAACTGGAACCGTCACGACCCGCTGGAACTCAGTACTCAGTACTCAGCACTGGCACGAATCCGAATTATAGACGAAGTCTGAAAAGGAAGGAGTTATTCGTAGCGCAGACACTCGATGGGATCGAGTCGGGAAGCTTTGCGCGCCGGCCATACACCAAAGATAAGACCAACGCCGATGGAAACGGTGAGACCGGTAACCACCGCCCAGGTAGGAACCAATGCCGGAAGGCTTGGCACCAACAACATGATGATCTTGCTGATTCCCACGGCCAACACAACGCCAAGAATACCGCCGAGAAAGGTAAGCGTCATGGCTTCAAACAAAAACTGGCGCACAATATCTCGCCGCCGTGCTCCGAGCGCTTTTCGCACCCCGATCTCCTTTGTCCGCTCAGTGACGCTAACCAGCATGATGTTCATCACACCGATGCCGCCGACCAAAAGACCGAGACTCGAAATCGCGATCGCAATCAATCCGACCATCGCGGTGATGCTGTCAAACTGTTCAATGAACTTGTCCGCAGTCTTGATGTCGAAGTTATTCGGATCACCAAACTTCACATTTCGCCGGCGTCGGAGGATGTCTTCAGCCTGCTCGAGCGCCGCGAGCGTGTGTCCCGATTTCGCCTGAATGATCATCAGCATATAACCGCGCGCCGGCGCGATCTTCTGAGCTGTGCGGTAGGGAATAAAGACCGCGTTGTCCTCTTCATTCTCGCCGAAAAAGCCTGCCTTACGCTTTTCCAGTACGCCGATCACTTCAAAGTTATACCCACCCATGCGCACCTGTGTGCCCGCGATATTGTTCTGCCCCGGGAAGAGCGCGTCGGCAGCATTCACACCGATGACCATTACGTTGGCGCGTTGCTGATCATCAATTTCAGTGATGAAGCGGCCGTCTTTCACAATCACGTTAGTCACGCCGGCGTAGTTGGCCGACACGCCTTGCGTGTTTCCCCACCGATAGTTATGTCCCTGGTAAGTAATGTTGTCGTCAAAAGGACCACCACTGTAGCCAACGTTTGGGGCAACGTGAGCGACTTCCTGCACCGCGCCGGCTTGTCGTGCGACAGCTTCTGCATCGTCCACCGTCAGAGGTTTGCGAGAACGCTCAGAGCGGTCCTCACCGACACGTGGGCCGGTTGAGAGGTGAAAAGCGTAGATGTTGTTGGTGCCATACTCTTCGATGATTGAAACAATGCTCTGCCGCATGCCGGTCAGGATTGAGGCAATGATGATGGCCGTCATCACACCGATAACGATGCCCAGCACAGTGAGGAAACTGCGAAACTTGTGCGAGCGAACGCTGTCGAGCGCCATCCCGACCGTCTCTCGCAACACGCTTTTTGGAAGTCTGATCTTCATTATCTAAAAAAGTTTCGAGTTTCGAGTTACTCGAATTCCCGTGAGTCGTTCTCAAACCCATAAACAGTTTAGAACGGCCGCCAACTTGAAACTCGAAACTTGAAACTCTTTCCTAGGTCGTCGCTGTCAACGCCAGAATCGGATCGAGGCGTGCAGCCTTGAACGCTGGATAGACCCCGGCGACGATGCCAATCACTGTCGAGACGATAATCGCCAGCAAGATATAACCCAGCGTGATTGTCATGGTGATCGACGCTAGGGCCGTAATCAGCTCCGTGACACCCCAGGCGAGCAAGAGCCCGAGCACGCCTCCCAACACACATAGAATTGCCGATTCGATCAGGAATTGAAGGAGAATCTGACGCCGAGTGGCGCCGACGGCTTTGCGCAACCCAACTTCAAACGTTCGCTCAGTCACGCTTACCAGCATGATATTCATCACCACGATGCCACCTACGATTAAGGTGATTAAGGTGATGGGAACAACGACTGCGGCGATGCTTCCTGTGAATTGGTCGATCTGGTTGTTAAGCTCTTCAACGTTAACCAGACCAAAGTCGTCTTCCTCATTACCTTTCAAACGATGCTTGTTCCGCATCGCTACGCGCGCGTCTTCAATCGCCGTCTGAAACGTGGCCCGTTCGCGCGTTTTGCCATGAATCTGTAAACCACCCCGACCGAAGATCTGCATCTGGGTCGTGACGGGAAGGTAAATGTGCCGGTCAAATGAGTCGCCGAAGAATGAACCGCGCTTCTCCTCCACTCCAACGATACGCATTGGCAGACCACGCACCTTCAAAGTCTTTCCCAGCGGACTAGTGCTGCCAAAGAACTTCTCTTTGATGTCGCCGCCCAGCACGCAGACAAGCGCCGAGCGCTCGACTTCGTCATCAGAAATAAATCGGCCTTCTGCGATTGTCTTGTCTTCAATATCCACCATGTTGGCGGACGAACCGAACACCATCGCTCCCGGAAATTCGATGCCCTCCTGTTTTAAATCGGTACCGCTTTGAACCTGGACGCCCACTTCCGAGCAACTCTTGCAGTGCTCTTTTACCCATTCGTAATCATCCCAGTTGAGCCGCTTGTTACGCCGATTGCGAAGCTCAAACTCGTCATCGGACATACGTCCCGAGAACGCCATGCGCGCGATCATGAAATGATTGCTGCCCAGAACCTTTGAGACCTTATCGACGACGTAGGTGTTGAGCCCGCTGATTGATGCGCCCACCGTAACTACTGATGCGACGCCGATGATGATCCCGATTAAAGTTAGAAAAGCGCGGAGTTTATGGGCGAAAATCGACTGCAGGGCAATCTTCAGAGCATCGGAGTAGAACGAAAAGATGGTTTTCATGCAGGGATTACCGCTTCTGGAACTCGGAGCCTTGTACGACTCGTTTCTCGGGAAAGTTCGCCGCTAAATTCAAACGTTCAATGGGCTTTGCACAAGCGCTAAATACTCGACAGTAAATCGGCGGGGTGAAGCCTTGGCCGCGCAAAGCAATCAGAACCGCGGGGCGGCGCGCCCGGGGGGGGGCGCAAAAAACAAGAGGGTTTTTTAAAGGTATACACACGCGTAGGTGCTTGT
>JANNON010000806.1:0-7852 GCA_031399105.1 Blastocatellia bacterium
CCAATGCCGGAGAAGAGAATTTGGCGGCTGTAGCGTTCCGCGATTGCTTCTTTTGTGGTTTTTTGAAGGTTCACTTGAATTTCGAATTGAGTTGCAACTTAAGTAACAGGGCGGAGCCGCCACGCTGGAGCGGGGGTGCGCTTCGCTTACCCACCTTCGACCCGCGAATTGGCATTGCGGAAATTATGCAGCCATCACCCCTTCGTACCTCAGCTAAAAAGCACCGGTTCACAATTGGATAGACCTAACGCAGTCTCAGCAGCATCTCTCATCACATTCTCGGGAGCATCAATCCCCATCCACAGTTTGAACTGAGCCGCTGCCTGCGACACGAGCATCGATAACCCTCCAAGGGTCTTGCAACCCGCAGCCCGAGCCTCGCGCAACAATCTCGTCTCGCTCGGATTGTAAACTAAGTCGTAAACCAACTGCGCCCCGCGCAACTGCTCAGTGCTGACTGCCGTTTCACTCATGAGCTTTCCCGACGTTCCCAGAGGCGTCGTGTTTATTACAATGTCGAACCCTCCGAAAGTGGCGTTTGCAAGCTCAAAAGCTTTCGCTCCAAACTCGGTTGCGAGCGTTATTCCTTTCTCGAAATCACGCGCAAAAACAACTGCGGTCGCACCCTCATTTCGCAAACTCCAGAGCACCGCTCGGGCCGCTCCACCAGCTCCGATCACTGCTGCTCCCCGGCCGCGAAGTTCGCCCACAACCTGTTTGACCGAGATCGCGAATCCCAGCACATCGGTGTTGTATCCGCATAGCCGCTCTCCTTCTATGACGATCGTATTCACCGCACCAATCTCTTTCGCCGCGGGATCGATCCAATCCAGGTACTTCATCACCGCACTCTTATGCGGAGCGGTGACGCTGAACCCGCGCAGGTTCCAATCGATCTCACGAGTGCGCGGTTGGACCATTCGTGTTACGAAGTCGTTCAGATTCTGAACTTCAAAAGGTACAAAAATGGCGTTGCGCCCGGTCGCTTCAAAGGCGGCGTTATGAATTCGCGGTGAGAACGAATGGCTAACTGGCTGGCCGATGATGCCCAGAACTTGAGTCTGGCGATCAATCTTGTCAATGCGGTAAAGATGCTTCAGATCGTCGCTTGTGACCTGCCCGGGCGCGGTAGCTTGAGCGGAATCGGCTGACGCATAGGTCAGAAATGATCCTCTCGCTGGTCCCAGAACACGAGTGGGAATGCCGGATTCGCCCATCGCTATGGCAATAAGTTCGCGTCCGTCAACTTGAGCACGCTCGAGCAACTGAAAGATCGGGATACAGTCAGTTGCGTCTTTGGCTAGCACAGCAATCTTTAGAATTCTTGCGGGCGTCGCCAGCATCTCTTCATAAATCTGTTCGAGATTGACCGGCACCTCTTCAAAGTCGTGATGCGAACAGATGGCGCGCTGCCAATCGATGGGGGAGCCACCGCCCAGCAACTCCGCCACTAGATCCAATTCGATGTCGTAATGAGTGGCCGCCGAGATCTTCTCCGACCGCCAAAAGCTGGAACGGGTTTCAGGCGTGAGTGAGCGGCCGCCTTGATGAGCCGGACGAAGAGTGAGTATTACCGGACAATTCGCAGCATCGATCAACTTTGGCAAGCGCGTCATGATGCGAGCGAGATCAAAGTCTTCAAAACAGTCGAGTCTGAATTCAAGCAGATCGGCCTGCTGCGATGCGCTTTGCGCCGCACGCTCTAATTTGTCCTCAGTGGATACGCAGATTGGAATGCAGATGAGGGGTTTGCGGGTGGTCATTTGCTAAGGTGACAAGAGCTAAGTAACGAGTGATGAGTGACAAGTCAGAAGCGACGAGTTGCGGTTCGCTCCTGTTCCTTGTTGTCGATCATCTGGTTACTTGTCACCTGATCACTTCTTGCTAGTCACTTGTCACTCGTCACTTGTCCCTGCTTCCTCACTCGGAATCCAAATGCCGCGTCGGTGCCTCGGCGCCCAGATGCCTCGTCGTTCCCTCAGTCACGCTTGGGGGCGGGGCGACCAGCTCCCCTGTGTTCCGACGTTTTGTGAAGGCGGTGACTCGAGGTTGAAACGAACCCGCCGCAGGCGGAGGTTGAAAAGCAGTTTGCGGCGTTTGCGGTTGCATCGCCAGCTTCTTCTCCTGCTCCTTGTAGCGAATGAACTGGGCCACGCCAGTCCCCATCATCGAGAATGCCGGGATCAACATCCAGAACCACCAGCCACGACCGATGGAAAATGACAGCGCGATAGCCACGAACAGAAATCCGAACCCCATAAACGCGTTGCGAAAGGCACCGTCGAGACCACCCTCCTTGCCGGCCCGTTTCGTTTTTCGGTTCTCGCACCAGCTCGACCCAGCTTGGTCCGCCTGCTCCAGTTCTCCACTGAGCGCCTGCGGTATGAGACTGATATTTGCGCCACAGACCCGACAAAAACTGGCGCCTTCAAGATTTTGGCTAGCACATTTGGGGCAGAACATACTTACCTCCAGTTTAGAACTTCGCAGCTTCTACGTTGGATCGGATAGCTTTTGTTTCGCAGCTCGTTGTCTTCGTGCTTCGTACAACAGTACGCCAGCGGCCACGGAAACGTTTAATGATTCAAGCTGACCAAGAACAGGAATTCTTACCAGTGCGTCACAATTCTCTCTTACCAGCCGATGCAGACCGGAACCCTCGCTGCCGAGAAAAATCGCTGTGGGCAGGTTCCAATCCCACTCAGTGTAGTTAACGGCCCCGTCAGCAGCAGTCCCGACGACCCAGATGTTACGTTCTTTCAATTGCTCTATCAATCGCACGAGGTTCGTCACTCGCGCAACCGGCACATATTCCAAAGCTCCGGCGGCCGCTTTGGCAACCGTTTCGTTCAGGCCAACGGCGCGACGTTCGGGGATAAAGACGCCATGCACTCCCGCACACTCCGCCGTGCGCAGTATTGCACCCAGGTTGCGAGGATCTTCGATGCCGTCAAGCCCAAGGGCAAGTGGTGGATCGAAAGAGGAAATTCGGCTGGTGAGATCATCAAGCAAGTCATCAGATTCACGATAACGAGCCGCTGCCAGCCGGGCGATCACGCCTTGATGATTTTGATTCTCTCCGTTCGCGAGGCTGCGGTCGAGATTGATCCGGGGAACACGATGCACTGGTACGCGCGCTTGTTTTGCAAGGTCAAGAAGTTCTCGCACCCGTTCGTGTCGTGATCCCTCAGCAATCGTAATCTGATCGATCTGTCTGCGGCCGGCGCGAAGTGCTTCGAGTACTGGAATCAAACCGAAGATCGTTTCAGACGGTCCAGGACTTTCAAGCGCATGGCTCGTGCTCGGTCTGTCAGGTGCTCGTCGTGTTTTAGAGAACTTCATACTTGTTAGTCGGCGCACTCCAAAGGCCCGCATTTTCAACGGGGCCATTAACTCGATTCGGATCTGTTCGTGCGAAGGTAATTCAACAGCCGCGAATAGCGCAGGAACTGAACTTCGTTACTCGTTTCCGTCACCGCGCCTATCGTGATTTTGCCTGGGCGTTCGCGACGCCAACCGCGCGAGGCCGTCTGCCTCTCGGACGGCCAGACTGTTTCCAGGGCCGCACGCACCAGTCGATACGAATCATCGATGAAAGCTTGCGGTGCGCGTTCGCTGAATACTCGCAGCAGCGTGGCGAAATTTTCTTTGGCAACCAACGCCTTACGTTCGCCCAGACAGGAGAAGTCAAAACTGTTAGCTGCAATGCGAAGGTTCGCACTTAACGCTTCGCAAAATACGTCGAGCACTGACTCGTCGGTGTAAGTCTCGGTGGCATTGAGTATCTCGTGCTCTTGGCGGCCCGACTTACGTTCTGTCACTGCCACGCTTCTCGTGATGAGCCGCCCTTGCACGACGAGTTTGATACTGGACCACTCGAGACGAATACCAACCTTGTCAGCAGTTTGAAAGGCGAGGAAAGAGTCTTCTGCAAACTCAGCCGCGCGTATTCGAATAGGCGCAACCTCTTCCATGCCTAACTCTCCGTCCGAGACCATGAAGGTTGAAACGCCCAGATCGCTAAGACGTCGTTCAATTAACAGGGCTTCTTCTTTCGTTGCCGTCCGTGTCAACGGCAAGCGAAACCCTATCTGGAAGATTCGGTTGAGGTCTGTGACGCCAAGTTTCAGAAAGTCTGCGACCTCTTCTTGAGTTTTCGTGTCAATCGGGTTTGAGGCGCTCGGCAATAGAATATTGCTGTATCCTTGTTCCCACTTCTCGAGCGGTCGTAAAGTCGGCTTTTGTCGGCCAGCGTTCTCCTCTTTGAAAGCGAAAGCAACGCCACAGTAGAGACAACTTACTCGTGTCGGCGCATTCACGCGATTGCATTGCTCGCAACGGACCATCTGATCTGGCGCAAAACCGGCCGGCTCAGAAGGACTCAAGGGACCAAAGTCAGGCAGGGGAATATTTTCGTAATCTTTGGGCAACCGCTCCTCCAACAGTTTCGATTATAGGATGGTGGCAGGTGGATCGCAGCACTCAGATGACAGTCACACGAGTTTTCTCAAGTTCAGTCCCTGGTCTCATCCTCATTGTCGTCTCGATTCTGACAATGAGTTGCGGGGCCATGCCGCCGCCTGACACTGGTGGACCACGAGCTAACAGTCCGGTTTACCCGCCAACGATGAAGGATGATCCGTTGCGACGAGATGCGACGCTCAACGCCGTGTACCAAGCACTTGCGCCGCAAGGATCAGTCTCGGAAGTTGCATTGCAGCCCGTCACCGCGACAATTCAAAGCCTGCCCGCAGACACTGTCGCTCTCTACCTCCCGAAGATCGGCGCCGATCCGTCAATGACCGAGGAGGAAACGCGCGAGTCGCTGCGCCGCTTTATTGAGGAATGGCGACACATCATCGGTGCGGATCCGAACCAGCTGTCACTGGTGCAACGAACCGATCAGCCGGACGGGAAAAGAGTTGCCGCTTACGATCAGCGACCATTTCGTTATCCTCTGCGAGGAAATTTTGGCAAGCTGCGAATTACGTTCAATGCTGACCGGCGGGTGCTGGATCTGACCAGTACCTGCATCCCTGACGCCGACCGCCTGCAAAGCCAACTGGCCAGTGTGAACCCGGTGCTCAACGCGGACGACGCGGTGAAGTATGTGCGCGAAAACGCCTTGAGCCAAACCGATGCAAATGGCCGGCAGCAGTTGATTTCGATTCCGCCAAATTCAGCGATAGAAGCGAAAGAACTGGTTTTTTATGTTCAGCCGGGCGAAGTCGACACTCTCGAGTTTCACCTTGCCTGGGCGGTCACTGTCGCCAATGCCCCGTTTAAAATTTTGTACGTAGATGCGGTAAAAGCTGAGGTTTTAGCTTTTGAATAGCCAGAGGTTTGGTCCGTCGATATTGGCTTTCTCCTTGACCATTTATGCGCCAGCAAGCATCCTAGGTTTCAATTAGACGTTAATATTTGGGGTACCTATCACATGCACAATTTTGATCCTACTAACAACATTTCGTGGCAACTGGGACATCGTGGCAGGGTGGCTGTTTTCATTGACGGAAACAATCTTTTCCATGCAGCACGATTTCACAACATCGATATCGACTACAACAAGTTATTAAGGGTCTTGCTCGGCGACGGGCGACTCCTGCGTGCTTTCTTCTACACGGGCGTAGATGTCGGCGCAGAACGTCAACAGGGTTTTTTACTCTGGATGAGGCGTAATGGTTTTCGCGTCGTGCAGAAGGAGTTGAAGACTTTTTACGACGGTACGCGCAAGGCTAATCTCGACGTTGAGATTGCAGTGGACATGTTATCGCTGGCTGGAAGATATGACACGGCAGTGCTGGTTTCGGGCGACGAAGATTTTGTTTACGCGGTGAACGCTGTGGCTTACAAGGGCTGTCGCGTTGAACTCGCCGGTTTTCGCTCGAATACCGCACCAAAGTTGATTGACGTGGCTGACTATTTCATCGATCTCGGTGAGATTGCAGACAAGGTGAGAAAGGAAACGAGTCATGGCACGCGTTATGACGAACGCGACCTTCATGATCACCTGCCGACACAGTATCTCCATGACGAACTTGAGATTCAACAGGCCACCTCGGCCGTAAATTTTGAAGCTGCGATGCGCGTGGTTCTCGAAACGAGTATCGAAGAAGAAGCTGAGGCATTGGAGTGCGCACGAGAATTTATTCGTGTCACAGATGAACATTGAGGGACTGCGACTTTTTGCGCTGTGCTAGCCCGGCGCAGCAGTAGTCCAACTGTCACGTAAGGCTTGCCAGTGCGATCACTAGGTCAACTCCCTCTTATCGAACAACGAACACGCGAATGAAGATATTTACAGTTGAAGAGGCTAACGCTCTTCTCCCTACCGTCAGCGGAATGGTCCTTAGAATCCAGCGGTTTCACCGCAAACTCTATTCATTCAATGACGATGCCAAATTGGCTGCAGGAGCTGCCGAACAGGGCGGTGGGGGAGTAGCCAATGGCGTTCAATACGCTTCCTTACTTGTCGATCTCACAACGGTAATTAGCGAACTCGAAACCATGGGGGTCCAAATCAAGGATTTCGAACGGGGCCTGATTGATTTCCCGTCCTTACGCGACGGACGCGTCGTGTTGCTCTGCTGGCAGGTCGGCGAAGGCGATACGCTCGAATGGTGGCACGATATTGATGCAGGTTTTGCCGGCCGCACACCGCTCTAAAAAAGTTTTCCTCAGTCACTACTCCTCCAGGACAAAGCTACCCTCCAACGGGCAACTCTAATCGCTCGTACATTTTCTGGTTGACCAGTTAAAGTTATTCCTGATAGCATGCGCCGCATTGCACAGCGGGTTTGACGCATGCTGTTAATCACTGTCGCAACGTTCCAAGCACAAACGAATACCCCGCGGAGGCAATTTGTTTATGCACTGCCCCTTGTGCGGCACCGTCAGCGAAGGGTCTACGACCTGCAGCTGCGCCCCACAGCCCGGTTACTCTATGGAAACAATGCAAACTGAATCACCGACGCTCGACGCATGCTTGCCGGCTGAAGCGCAAGAGGTTGCAACGAATACAACGGAAAAGAGCACAAATTCGCGGTTGATTGAGTTTCCGGGTGTGGCCAGAAGTTCGGTGCCCAGTTGGCGAAAAGAGATTACGGAGCGGGTACGGGAAGTCCAGGACAGGCGCGCTCGCGAAGCCGCAGCTGAAGCTGTTTCGCTGGAGCTCGAAGCGGATCCGGACTCCCTTAAGCCGACGCCGCCGTTGGAACTGTTACCTCCAGCCGAAACACCAGTTGTAAATCCGCTAGTTGCGGCCGCGCTCAAGCGAATTGAACGCGCGCATGTTGAACCCGCCAATTCATTCGCTGCTCAAACAGTCAGAACTGGATCAGTTGCCGCGTTAGCCTATGCGGTTGACGAGAACCTTGACGGATTGAATGATGTTGAGATGCGTGCAGCGGACGGTGTCGACATTTCAGACGCTATCTATCCCGATTTAGACCTGCAATTCGACGAACCGGTTGAAGCCAGCAAGACCCACAATCTCGTCGTGGTCCCGCCCCAAGCCGCTGTCAGCGAGGTTGCGACAATGAAGGCGAGACCGAGAAGAATAATCGGAGATGATTTGAACAGTCCGGCACTCAACTATCTCGATTCAATCGAAACGACTATTCATCTCGAAGATCCCACTAACCGAGCACCGGCAGTTAGAAGAATCATTGCCGGCTCCATCGATCTTTTGATAGTGGCTTTGCTTTGCTCGCCGTTTGCCGCCGGGGTGGTCCTAATGGAAGCAAACTGGCGCGACCCGCAAGTGCTCGGTCTTGCGTCCGGGATCGTCGTGCTGGTGAAGTTTCTTTACGCAACTATCTCCACAGCTTTAACCGGGCGGACTTTGGGAATG
>JANNON010000936.1:0-2016 GCA_031399105.1 Blastocatellia bacterium
GGCGCGCGCAGCGTCAAACTGCGCGGTCGGGTCGATGCCGGTGACGTCTTTGATAATCTCCAGCGCCTTGTCGTTCAGCAGGCCCGCCACCAACTGCCCGACGCTCTTGTTCGGATCCGTCCACTTCTCGATCTGGCCCAGCGCCGTGACGATCTGCGCTCCGTGGATCCCGAAGAGAGCCTTCACCAGGTCGTCGACTTTTCCCGGTGTCAGGGTGTCGACTCCGGTGACCCCCACCTTCAAGTTCAAGCCGAACTGCAAGCCTTTACTGCGAAGCTTGAACAGGCGCAGCCGTAACTTCGAGTCATGCTCGCGAGAGAGGACCACCAGGTAGCGGCCACTAACGTCAAAGCCGAACGTCGCGGTGGCCGCAGCATCGAGTTTGAGACCGATGTCCCCCGACAGTCCGAAAGCTTTCACCTCGCGGATGAAATTGAAGTTATACCCCAGACTCGCGCCCAGCTTCACTGCCAGTGAACCGTCTGCTTCTGTGATAAGCCACGTGTCGGCGGACAATTTGTTGGCGTCGTCCACGTGGACGGGCAATTTCCAGCTAAGCACGGTATCCTTCAACACGGTATCGGCTCCGGCGTTGTTTGCGAAGCGATGCAGCACTGCGGAGAGCCCGGCCGCAGCGCCGGTCGCGCCAAATGTAAATGAGCCAATCACGCCCACAGGATGCGAGCCGCTTGCTTTGCCGCTCACTTTGTAGCCCGCGCGCAGCAGACAATAGCGGGAACCCGGCGAAGCGTCCAGTTTCAAATCAATGCCGGGTGTCTCACCGAGTTCGAGCGCTTTGAGCGCCTCGTCCCCGTCATCGAAAATGGCCGCTCCGGCAGTGACGCCAGCCGAAAAGCCGAAGCCGACGGTGAGTCCACCAGCGCTTTTCACGGCCACGGGATTCCCGCCGGTGGCCGTCAGGCTGATATGAGCCAGGTCGATGATCCCGCCGGGACGCGTTGGGAACGGTTGATTTGCCGCCACGGCGGCGATGACATCAGCGTCAGAGTTCGCGGCGAGATCGAGTGAGGTTGCGCTGCCGTGGTCAAGGACGGCTGGATCGAGAGGGAACGTAGGCATGGGTCTTCAGGCTCCTAACCAGAATCGAATCTGAGTGCAGCAGGCTGCACCGTAATAAGCGAAAGAGTGTGTGCCGTTGGGACAAAACAGCTGAGGCGTCCGTATGACCTCCCAAATCGATGAGAGGCAGCGCGTAATACGGGACAAACATGGTAGCGGCACCGAATATGCCAGATCGCTCTTGATGCGACTGCGGTGGCGGCGTCATCCGAACAGACGTGGGCACGAAAGCCCGGCCGGTGAGAGGGATCCGTTGTAGCGATGCATTCAGATATGATTTATTCGATTAGGAGTCTGACATGGCCTCTCGAGGTTACGAGCATCTTCCGTATAGCGGCGAATCGGCGAAAGACCGCCTGGCGTATGAACTTTACCTTGCGGACGCGAAGCGTGGCAAAACCGCACTTCAACTGAAAGCCGTTGCCGACCAGTTGACGCCCGATCTTCGGGCGGATTGGGCACCCCAGTCCTTCACAGGAGTATCAACGCCGGCCGGGAACTTCGACGCTACGGTGTGCAACGTCTCATATCATTTCCACTCCCACGGCCAGAAGTATGGAAACATCCGCGCTTACACACAGGCTGCAAAACTTCACTTTAGCGCTCATGGGCACAGTGCCAAACCGGATGCAAAAGGGTTGATAAAGCTCCCGCAGGGCGTGTTCGATCGCATCGGTCGAATCATCACATTTTTCGGGTGATCGAGCTTGCCCACCGAGATTTACTTACATTGCACTCCCGCCATGGCGTCGCCCGGTTACCTGTCCGTCCGGTGAGTCCGTCGCGGCTCCGTCACCTGGTCGGCTCTCTGCAATCCGGTCGTTGACGGCTGCCCGGATTCGCTGCGTGCACCCCACACAGCGTTCCGTGGTCTGGATTGAGACATGCGCGAGCAAAACTGGATCTGCTCCAACTCCGCGCCCGCGGCGGGGCAGA
>JANNON010000015.1:0-3089 GCA_031399105.1 Blastocatellia bacterium
CGTCCCATTTCGATCAGCTCAGGTTCAATGTCGCTAAGTATTTCGGGCGGCAGAACCCGTTTCAGATACGATTGCAATACATCGTCGTGGTGGTATTGATTGCCGAGTGTTGGAGGCTGTTGTTGAAACTCCATGGTGGTAACTCAAAGGTTAAGGACCAGGCAAATAGTTAGACAGCGAATCAGTATTGATAAGTACCTCTGTAAGGCCAGGTACTGTTAACACTGCGGAAGTTCGCCGTCAAACGGTTCTTCACGACTGAGCACTTGGACCCGGTCCGGGTGCCAGACGGTTAGACCAGGAGTCAAACCTTTACTGCTCCGGGTAGCTTTGCACAAAAAGTGCACGCGATGATTGCCGTTTGAGGTTATGTCTCTCATTCACCCCAACCAGGTTGGGGATCATCGAACCAAATAAAGTTAGGAACCATTTCAATGGTTTCCCACGCTTAATAAACTTAAGAGCTTGCGTTTAAAAACCATTGAAATGGTTCCCTGTGGCACTGGACTACGTCGATCCCCAACCTGAAGGTTGGGGTGAATGAGACGCGCAAAAAAAAGAGCCTGATGCTGTCCGATGCCATGAAACTGAACGTAAGGCTCGGTTGAAACTATGGCAGGACAAGATGTGGTAGCTGACCTTCAGATTGGGAGCAGTATCCTCAAGTTGGAAGTCGTTGCTTCAACGGTAGAGCAGGTATGGTTTAGAGCTCTCACGAAACTGCGCGGCCTGCCGGTCCCAATCCTCCAATAATGGTTGAAGCTGACCGCTTTCAATGGCGAGTCTCACCTTGTCCGATCCCGTGAGGCGATCGATGGTAGCGGTCCAGGCGAAATCACTTGGGTGGCGGCTGCGTATCTCATCGATGAGGACGAGTGAAGTGCGGACGGGTCGGTACGCTTGCCGATCGGTCACTGCAAAGCGAATCGCCGGGATAGTCTGCCCTCTGTGCTTAGCTGCTGTCAGCGCTACCGTCATCGTAATTGCTTCAAACCTGATCCCCGGAAGACCTCGCTCGTTCATTACGCGCACGACTTCGTCTGCCTTTAACCAAGGAGCCCCGATTTGTTCGAAGGGCCGGTCGGTGCCTCTGCCTTCTGTCAGGTTCGTACCCTCGAAGTAGACAGTGCCGGGGTAGTTCATCAGCGCAGCAAAAGAGCGAAGGTTAGGTGATGGATTGATCCACGGAAGTCCGGTCTGGTCGAACCACTCTGAGCGGCGCCAGTTCTCGACCCGCGCAACGATAAGCTTCGCGCCGATGCCATACTTCCTGTTAAAGAGTGTGGCAAGTTCACCAACCGTCATCCCATGACGTGCCGGGATTGGGTACATACCGACGAACGACGTGAACTTGGGATCGAGCAGCGCACCTTCTACAATTTCGCCTCCGATTGGGTTAGGGCGGTCCAGGACCACAAACGGGATCCCTTTTTTCCTGGCAGCCTGCATTGCCAGCGCCATGGTGGAGACGTAGGTCCATGTGCGCCCTCCTACTTCCTGAAGGTCGTAGACCAGGACATCGACATCTTTCAGCATCGCGGGTGTGGGGCCGCGATCCTCGGTCTTGTAAAGGGAGTAGATAGGCACGCCGGTGCTGGGATCGGTCTCGTCTACTATTGTCTCACCCGCCTCCACTGTTCCGCGAATTCCGTGTTCGGGCGCCAGGAGAGCCACCAGTTTCAAATCCTTGTGTTTCGCGATCAGGTCGATGTCCGAAGTTCTCGATCGGTCGATCCCCGAATGGTTGGTGATGAGACCCACCCGCTTCCCACGAAGCGCCCGTGGTACGTTGGCGAGGAAAGTCTCAATGCCGGGCCGGACCGACGACGTTGACGCGTGTTGTGTTATGCCAGCTTTGACCAACGTGATCGTGGAGGGTAATAGTTGCGCTCGCGTCATTGCACAAACCGTAAGCAGCAACAGCACTGAAACAAAGGCGTTGGTAAACATAACGAATAAGTCCTTAGGAAACGCTCGCGAACCGCAAATCTGCAATCGACGATAATCGACAATAGGAATTTCGCAATCGGCAATCGGAAATATCTCTGGTGCCCCGTAGGGATTCGAACCCCGAACCAACAGATTATGAGGCGGTTTAAGGGGTCTCGTCATGAAGATGACCACGTTCATCCGTATGTTGGCGTCGTTGTGGTTCGAGATGGACAAATCTTAGCTTCTGCTTGTCGGGGTGACCGGGAACCTGGGGATCATGCGGAGTATGGGGCCCTGGAAAAGAAGTTAGAAAAGGAAGTATTAGCAGGTAGCACTGTTTACACGACTCTTGAGCCATGCACAACAAGGAATCATCCAAAAGTCCCATGTGCTAAGCGTCTTATAGATCGCAAAGTTGAGCGGGTCGTAATTGGAATGCTTGATCCTGACCAACGAATCACAGGAAAAGGTTTGTTAATGTTGCGTAAGGCCGGGATAGAAGTAGAGTTATTTCCTCCAAACCTTATGGCCCAACTCGAGGAATTGAATCGCGATTTTACCAGAGACCGTGAAGCACTTGCTTCTGGCATATCCATTCCCGGAGTTGCGGAGGCTGGCCTGACAGCATTCTATCCTTCGCGTGATTACTATAATAAGTTCCGCTCGGAAGCGCAGACAATTGATCGTTACGTCAGCAGTGCATCAACAACAGCAGTTCTCGTAAGCATTAATTTGATGACTGGTGTGCCATTCCATGATCTGTGCATGGCGCTTGAGCAAAAGTTTCGCGCGAAGGCACGGTTTTCTGCGACAATCTCACTTCTTGATCCGAAGCGCTCTGAGCTGATGGCTGCGATCTCACCTGTCCTGTCTTTGAACCCAGAGGAACTATCGGACTTCATTAACCGCAGTTTTAGAGACCTGGTCCAGTTAAGAAGTAAGTTGCCCAGGGAAAAACGATCACGGTTCCAATTGCGAGCGCACGGCGCGATCCCTTTCGGAAGTGCGATTATGCTCGATCATCGTCAAGCCAATGGACGCATTCAAGTCGAAACCAAACCCTACAAGTCGGGCTTGCAGAAAAGTCTAGCGTTTGAACTCATGAGACGAGAAGCTGGTGGACTATATGATGTTCTCGCGGCATCTTACGAGAATCT
>JANNON010000029.1:0-9713 GCA_031399105.1 Blastocatellia bacterium
CTTGCGAGCGCGTTTGTTCTGATACATGGCCTGGTCAGCTTCGGCGAGCAACTCTTCCAGGGAACGATAGTCGCCGGGTACCAGCGCCGCCACGCCAATGCTGATCGAAAGCCTGTGGGGAGTGAGCTGCAGTTGATTGAAGTCGGCGAACTTTTTCTCGAGTCGCGATTGTAATTCCTCGACACCGCCATCGGGATCAACAGCGGCGAGTACCGTGAACTCGTCGCCACCAAGCCGGCCAATCACATCCGACGAGCGGAATGTTTCCTTGAATAGTTCGGCAGTCTTGATTAAAGCCCGGTCTCCTTCCGTATGTCCAAACGAGTCGTTGATCTGTTTCAGATCGTCAAGATCAGCATAGACAATCGCAACTCCTTTATCAGAACGATGAACTGAATTGAGGTGCTGCTCGGAGAAAGCTGTGAAGCCTCGCCGGTTGTAAAGGCCGGTCAGCTCATCGACCAGCGACAGCGTTTGGATTGCCGCCTCAGCGCGCTTGCGCTCGGTGACGTCCTGTATTTGAAAGATGAAGTGGAGCGGTGCTCCCGCGGTGTCGCGCACAAGCGAAGCGCTGGTGGCAGTCCACTTCTCCTGCCCTTGCTTGTGTATGAAACGCTTCTCTAACTGAAAGGTCAGGATCTCGCCGCTCAACATACGGTACGCCTCGGCCAGATCGCGTCCCAGATCTTCCCGATGCGTGATTGATTGGAAATCCGACTGCAACAACTCATCTTCCTGATAACCAACAATCTCGCAGAGTGCAGGATTTACGCGTAGCCAACGTCCTTCCGGCGATACGAGCGCCATGCCTATGACAGCGTAATCGAAAGCGGTGCGAAAGTGAGCTTCGCTTTCTTCCAGAGCCTGGCTAATAGATTCCTGTTCGCAAAGTAGATGGTTCAATTCCACGACGTGCAGACGTGCCTGCTCGGCTTGCGCCTCTGAAGCCTCGATATTCGTCGTGTACGTGCGATAGGTGAAGTAGATGACCGCGATGATTGGCGTCGTGGCAATAAAAGCGAATGTGCCAAGTTCGTCGATCAATCTCGCCACTGTTTCGGCCCCGAAAGCGCTGGCAAAGTAGGTGATCGAGGTCCAGCGGAAATTCCGGTACCAGGTTCTCCAAACCGACTCTCCCGATTTGAGTGAAAGACTAATCGCCGCCAGGCCCGAGTTCATCGAGTACTGGACCAGCGTCATCACGGAGAGGGCGATCATGAGTTTCGCCGGATACTGCCCGCGCAGCTCAGTCACATTTCCAAATAGACCACCGAGAGCCAACGCTGTCACAAACGTTGACACGCCCATCACACTCGCGTTGAAGCCGCAGATTAGTGCCCGGCGGCTGAAGTAGGTTGACGAGACGAAGGCTTCAACAGTAGCGAGCAACACCGCAGCTTCGCCACCATAAAGAAGCAATGTGAGGAAAATGAAGATATCGGAAACTGACACGCGACCGAGCGCTCGGGGAATCCTGACGGTAATCCTGGCAACCAGCATCGTGACCGCGGCCAGCACGACAAACTTCAAATCGAGTGTGGCGAGCGGCAGCCGGTATGCTGAAATCAGAGCCACCACGCAACCGCATAACGTAACGCTTGCCAGGTAAGCTGTTCTGATGGTCGGTTTGTTCACTGAGTATCCCTGTCTCTTCGAGTGAGTGAGGGTCGAGTCCACTCGTCGATTCCAAATGGCAACTTACATTCCCGGACGGTGTTATTTCACGCTCGCCGAAACACTCAGCATTTCCGCGATCCTCCCTCGACTGACCGATCGATCCGGTCATTTGTTGCTTCATTTTGAAGATCGGTCTGGCAATTTGACTCATCAATTTGAACTAACACCACTTCATGCAGTCAGAAGCGGAACGGAAATTTACAGGCAGACGACGCATACGATACGGTACAGATCGGCTCTTAATCGTGCAGCAACCAATCTGAATCTAACGAAAATAGGCAGTTTTTCGATGTTTTTCCTGTCGGTCGTCTCCGGCACGCTGGTTGAGACTACCTTTCTCGGGAGTTGGCAAAAAGATTTGAAGAGGCGAAACGAAGGGAAGATAAAAAGATGAGAAGCAATCGTAAGTCGTTCAGCAAAATGCTCATGTTGGTGCTTGGTTTGTTCCTGCTATCAGGAGTGGCAGTGAACGCCCAAAGCCGCGATGGTTACTGGGGTCGCGATCAGCGCGATCAGAATGACCGTTGGGAAAATAGGCAGGACCGACGTGAGGATCGCCGTGACCAGCGACGCAGCCGTCGGGGACGCGGTGGGGACAGTGATTACAACTGGGGTGGTTCGTACCAGATGCGACAGACCGGTTTGAATGCTGGTTACAACAAGGGCATTGAGGAAGGTCGCAAGGACCGACGCAGCAATGACCGTTTTGAATTCCGCGATGAAGGTGCGTACAGAAGTGCCACCAGTGATTACAACTCGCGCTTCGGTGATCGGCAGTTGTACCAGCGGTACTTCCGTCAGGGTTTTGAGAATGGTTACCAGGATGGCTACTACGGTAACTAAAACCGCAGCCGTCGAGAAAATTTCGGGAGCGTTGACTGAAAAGTCAGCGCTCCCTTTTTCATTTTGGCGTGTCGGACTAGAAGCCTATGATGCCGGCCTTCTCCAATGACGCGATCATCCGCAGGCTGTCAGCTTCACGAAAGGGACAGATTGAGAGTATCGATTGAATGTCCCACTCACCATTTATCCGCGAAAGGACGAATGCTTCCTGCGGGCCAAGCTGTTGCTCAGTCAAAGTTTCCGGCAGCATTAAAATTCTCGGTACCGACTGAGGTGACCGCTGCGAATAAGCCTTTTTGATGAGCTGCTGTTCCGCCTGCTCCAAAAGCTTTTGATATTCAGCATTCTTCGGCTCAGCTAGAATCATCCGATGGAGGATGTCCATGGCTATGTCTGCATTGTCATCTTTCAGCTCACGCCTCGCAAGCCACAGAAGTTCCGCAGGATTTTCAGGGACGTCTGAAAGTTCGCTAAAGGAATCTGAACCGGCTGGCAGTTCTTCGACTACCTTGGCAATGCCATTTGAGACCAGATCAAAAAGTTGGGCATAAATGTTAAAGGACGAGTCGTGCATGTTGTAGCAAATCTCGGCTACGGTCATACGCTTCTCGATGAAATTGAGAATCTGCCGCACGTCCTTACTGACGTTTAAGGAGGCAGTCCAGCCCGTGCCTAGTTCAAGCACGGCGCGATCAGAAGGAATCAACGTGCGATAGCGCGAGAGTTCATCGACGCGATAGATCCCCTCCATGATGATGGTCGTCGGCTCGACCTCAATCCGAATCAAGTCAGCGGGGAGCGACTCTGAGTCGAAGAGCTCAAAGTGCGCATCTTCCCAGACAAACAAGTCGTAAATGATATCCAACGTGCGGATGCGAAGAATCTCGAGCACGCCTGCCGAGGTCATGAAGCCCTGGGCAACGAGAATCTCACCAAGCTTGCCACCGGCCTTGCGCTGTACTTCCATCGCCGCCTGTAGCTGGGTTTCGTCCACTTTTCCGTAGTGAATGAGCACCTGGCCCAAATATTCTTTCGGATCGTTCGTGTTGGCGCCGACGACAATTCCGTTCTGGAAATAGATCTCCTTGACGACCTTGCCCCGACTAAATTTCAGCGTGCCGCTCTTCCTCCCCGCCGCCAGAAACTGGAGGAGATCGGAAACACTCATTGTGGTGAGAGTGCCGTGGATGGCCATTTCAGTTAATCCTACCGATACGCTATGGGGTTCATTTCTTCAAACTATCGGACAGACCAAATCACATTGCGGCTGAAATGGAAGGTTGATTGCATATCAGAGAGAGTACATGTGATGTGAATAAGGATTCAAGTGTTTAGTTTTCTGGGCGGCTTGGAGGTAGGAATTTGTGCGCGATTGGCATGCCGAAATTGCGCCGACCCGAGGAGCACCCGGTACGAAGGTTGATTTCCCCTGGGTAGAAAAAGAAAACCGGCACGATGGGAGTTCGTGCCGGTCTCCTTACGCCACGCCACCCACGATTAACGTGGCGCTTACGCAGCACAATCGTTCCCCTCGACGAATGGGCTGCGGACGAAGATGCACGCTTGGCCACTACCGTACATCTTCGAACTCTATGACTTAGTTTGGGCGCTTGTGGGAAACGCCCGCGAAATACGTTTAGTCTTTGCGACTACGACGACGAATAGGCGATCGCTCTTTGAGTAAATCTTTGTGCCTCGCTTCGATAATGTAAGCCAGGCCTTGATAGCTCATGCCTAAAAGAGCGGCAGCGCGCGTGACGCTGCCAGTTACTTTTGCGAGGGCATGCCTAATCAATACACCTTCATACTTAAGCACTTCAGCCTGCAGATCGCAGGGTTTATTCAACAGACTTTCCGTAGCCTCTTTGCATTTGATCTCTCCGCGCAGGCTCAGCAGGACTTTTCTGGCGGCGGAGTTGAGGCGAAGTAAGAGTTCGCGACTTTGTGAAGTGGCGAGCCATTCGCTCGCCCGATAGTAAGCAGCGTGCAAAGTCTCTGAGGTGAGGTCTTCGAGTTCTTCAATAAGCGTTAGCGCCGCAATACCGGCCTTGTTGAGCGCGCCGACTTGATGCGCAACTTCAATCGCGCGCTGAAGTGTGAATTGTGCCTGGTCGTGCCGACCTAAGCGAGCGAGCGCGACGCCGTGAGTTGTGAGTGCGTCGGCGAGCAGGCATTGCTGGCCGCTCTTCTCAAGCATATGGACGGCAGAACAAACCACGGCCTCAGCCTCTTTGTATTTCCGCTCCGCGATCAACACCTGAGCCCGGCTTTCGTCAAACTGAGCCGTGCGAACTTTGTCTTTGACGATGAGGCTTAGGCGGCGGGCCTCGGCGAGGTATTTGTGAGCTTCCTTAAAGCGAGACTGATTAAAGAGAATAAGACCAACGTTGTTTTTAACACTTGCTCTGAAAAAATTGTTCTTAGCTAATTTGAATTCGTAGTCTGCTTTTTCGAACTCACTTATAGCGCGTCTTAGGTAGCTATCCCTCTTTTCCCCCTGTGCTAGGTGCCGAAGAACTATCGCCAGCTGGTTATGATAAGTCCCTTTAGTTGCGTGGTTGGTTACCTTCTCAAAAAGTGAAGTGTTGTCGACCAGAATTGCGAGAGCTATCTCAAACCTTGACGCTGACCACTCGACAACAGCAAGAGCCAACAACGCCTTAGCCCTTGAGATACCCTCAGCCGTTAATCTCTGGAGGGCCTCCGAGATCATAATTCTAGCTTCGTTTAGTTCCCCCTCCCACCAGTAGCAATAGGCCAACTCTACTCGGGCCGCCGCTACCTTCTTAAAATCCCCTGCTGATTCGTAGTACGTTATGCTCTCAGTAATAAGATTCTTCGCGAATTCCTGCGCCTCGAGAATTTCTCTCTTACTGCCAATCGATCGAGCCAATATGCCCGCGCAAAGGTTTAGCTCTGCAGCTACAGACTGATGAAGTCCCTTAGTTTTCGGGCGTTCGCCAATGCGACTCCAGAATGGACGCATCACGTCTTCAGCGGCTTCGTAGTCACCTCTGTCTTTCAATTCGAGTGCGGATTGGCAACAGAGAAGCGCCTTTTCGTTAAGGCTATGGTTCGAGGTGTCGAGCTTGGGTGAGGTTATCTTCACGCGCGATTGCCCTTTCGAAGTGAGTGTAAGAGATGTTGCGACTGCGGGCGGATATTAGTTGCCTCTTTCTCAGCTTGCAAGAACTTCCGGAAGTTGCTCTATTCTTGCGCGATGTAAGAAACCTTGCATCCTCAATTTAAAGGAGAACACCCATGAAACGCTTCGTTCTAGCTATAGCGGTTGTCTGCGCTCTGTCAATTCCCGTCCTTGCGGGAGACGTACCGACGGTTGATTATACGCCTCCACCACCTCCTCCTGGGCAACCCAGTTCTGCAGTTCAACAAACGGTGCCGGGGGATGTCCCAACGGTGGACTCGAACGAATCGTCTGATGCATATGAAGTATTCATCTTGACGATACTAAGTCTCATGTCGCGATAGCAAACACTAGCTTCGCTCCCCTAGCGAACTAGAGCCTTGAATCAAATAAGAAGCTAATGTCCAGAAACTGCGTATTCGGCGGTCTAGCAGTAGTGCGTCCTCATTCTGCTAGTCTGTTGCAACAAAACATCACGGAATCAATCAGTGGCAACCTCAACCAATCAAACCTTCTCACCAATCTCACGCCAAATCAAACACCAAAACCTCAGCTTCCTCACCGCCTACAATGCGCAATTCCGTTTCCTCGCTCATTGCTGCTCCGTCTCCCTGGTCCAGCCGCGCACCATTCATCGTTACCGTCCCGCGTGCTACTTGAATCCACGCGTGACGGTCCGCAGCTAACTGGTGTTTCACTTCTTCGTTCAGTTCAAGAATCGTGGCGTAGATGCTCGCATCCTGGTTGATAGTTACTGATCCGTCACGGCCATCCGCAGAAGCTATTAAGCGCAGATTTCCTTTTCGCTCTACCTCCGTGAATTTCTTCTGTTCATAGCCTGGGGTCAGTCCTTTGCGGTTCGGCTGTATCCAAATCTGCAGCAGATGGACCGCTTGTGACTGTGACGGATTGAACTCGCTGTGGGCCACTCCGGTTCCCGCGGTCATCCGCTGCACGTCGCCCGGCTCGATGATCGAACCATTTCCCATACTATCCTGATGCCGCAAAGCGCCTTCCAGAATATAGGTGATGATCTCCATGTCGCGATGCGAGTGGGTTGGGAATCCCACACCGGCGTCTACTCGATCTTCATTGATGACGCGCAGGCTTCGAAAGGCCATGTGTTTCGGATCGTGGTACTGATCAAATGAGAACGTGTGATAAGTATCCAACCACCCGTGATTGAAATGTCCGCGTTCGGCCGCTCTGCGAATTGTGATCATCGTTTATCGCTCTCTTTGCCCACTCCTACAAAACCATACTCGTGTTAGCTAAAAAGATCTGCACCAGGGCGTTCAAGCCGGACGCGTCGACTTCATCAAACCTCCCCAGTGAAGAACTGTCGAGATCCAAAACGCCGAGCAAATGATCGTCTTTAACCAGCGGCACAACGATTTCGGAATTCGAGGCACTGTCACAAGCAATATGGCCTGGAAATTGGTGCACGTCTGCCACAATCACAGTCGCTCGTTGCTGCGCGGCCGTGCCGCAAACCCCTTTGCCAATTGGAATGCGCACGCACGCCGGCTGTCCTTGAAACGGCCCTAAAACAAGTTCGCGCTCTTTGTACAGGTAGAATCCTGCCCAAATAACTTCCGGCAAGGAATGGTAAAGCAACGCCGAGAAGTTGGCCGCGTTCGCGGTGAAGTCGCGCTCCTCAGCCAGCAAACTGTTCAGTTGCTCCGCGAGACGCTCATACATCTCACCTTTCGTCTCTCGTTCACGCTGTTCAGGAACAACTATCATTTGCTGCTTTCTTTTGTAGTTCGAAGAGTGATCACCACGGATTTGGAAGTTGGCGTATTGCTCTTCTCTGCCACGCTACGCACCGGAACGAGGACGTTCGTTTCCGGAAAGTAGGTAGCAGCACATCCTCGCGGTATGTCGTAAGGCACGACGGTGAAGTTTCGAGCGACGCGTTCTTCACCTTCGAAGTGGCCTACCAGATCGACTCTCGCACCCGAGGTTAAATCCGCATCGCGAATGTCGTGCTCATTAAGAAAGACCACGCGGCGTCCATTACTTATTCCCCGATAACGATCATCGAGGCCATAGATAGAAGTATTGAATTGATCATGGCTGCGAATGGTCATCATCAAAAATTGCCCGGGCTTCAAGTCGTGTTGCGGGAGTGGATGAACGGTAAACACGGCTTTGCCTGATTGAGTCTTGAATTCACGTTGCCCCGCGGAACTCGGCAGCTGAAACCCGCCAGGCCGGCGAATTCTCACGTTGTAGTCTGCAAAGCCGGGCACCACTCGTTCGATACGATCGCGAATCAAGTCATAGGTGGATGTCATCTCTTCCCACGGAACATTCGATCGCTGGCCCATGGTCGCGCGCGCCAATCGCGCTACGATGGCCGGCTCGCTCAACAGTTGTTCCGATGCCGGCGCCAGGAAACCGCGCGATGCCTGGACCACAGCCATTGAGTTTTCCGTACTTACAAACTGAGGTCCAGTAGCTTGCTGGTCGATCTCGGTTCTTCCGAGGCAAGGCAGAATCAGTGCCTGCTGACCGGTGATCAGGTGGGCGCGATTCAACTTTGTGGAAACGTGAACTGTCAGACGACAGTTACGCAAAGCCTGCGCGGTGTATTCCGTATCTGGCGATGCTGAAAGAAAATTGCCGCCGAGCGCGAAGAATACCTTCGCTTTTCCGTTGTACATGGCCTGAATCGACTGCACGGTATCAAAGCCATGTTTGCGCGGCGGCTCAAAGCCAAACTCGGCGCTGAGGCTGTTCAGAAATGCATCGGTGGGCCGTTCCCAGATGCCCATCGTGCGATCTCCCTGTACGTTGCTATGACCGCGCACCGGACAAAGACCAGCGCCCGGCTTGCCAATCTGTCCTCGCAGCAACATGAGGTTCACGATCTCCTGAATATTCGCAACCGCGTTCTTGTGCTGCGTCAGTCCCATGGCCCAACAGAAAATTGTGCGCTCGGACTTGACGAAGATCTGGGCCGCCGCCGCGATCTTTGCGCGCGGAACACCTGACTGCTCGACGATGGCGTCCCATTCTTCACACTCAAGCGCAGCGGCAAAGTTCCCAAAGCCGGTGGTGTATTTCTTGATGAACTCCTGGTCGAGCACGCTGCCGGGCCTTCGCTGCTCTTCGGCGAGCACTTCCTTCATGATTCCTTTCAACAACGCAACGTCGCCGTTTATTCGAACTTGGAGGAAAAGGTTCGCCAACTCCGTGCCGCTGCCGAGCCAACCCGATAGCTGCTGCGGGTGCTTGAAGCGAGTCATCCCAACTTCGGGCAACGGATTTATGTGAACTATCTCGCAGCCATTTTGCTTGGCCCGCTCGAGCGCCGTCAGCATGCGCGGATGGTTCGTGCCGGGGTTTTGTCCGCTCACAAAGATCGCCTGTGCCCGATCGAAATCCTCAAGAGTGACCGTTCCCTTTCCTACACCGATGGTTTCGCCCAGCGCCGAGCCACTCGATTCGTGACACATGTTCGAGCAGTCCGGCAGATTGTTTGTGCCGAATTGTCTGACGAAGAGTTGATAAAGGAACGCGGCTTCGTTGCTGGTGCGACCAGAGGTGTAGAAGACCGCTTCGTCGGGGCTATTTAGAGAGTTCAACTCTGCGGCGATCAAGGTGAAGGCTTCGTCCCAACTCACCGGCTCGTAATTTGTCGCGCCCACACGCAGGATCATCGGGTGAGTAATGCGGCCTTGTTTGCCCAGCCAGAGGTCTGACTGCAAGGAGAGATCGCCGAGAGTCCACTTGCGAAAGAATTCCGGACCGATCTTTTTCTTAGTCGCTTCGTCGGCCACGTGCTTCGCGCCGTTCTCGCAAAACTCTGCGTGCGACCGCTCCCCATCAGATTCTGGCCACGCGCAACCGGGACAATCGAATCCGGTCTTCTGATTTATCTTGACCAGCGTCTGTACCGTGCGCACGGTTCCCATCTCCTCAAGTGAAGCCTTCAGAGAAGAAATGATCGCGGGCACGCCTCCCGCACTCTTACTCACGGAGGTCACGCGTGCGGGCGTTGGTTCTTCCGGAGGTTGTGCGCCGGACGGTCGATCATTGG
>JANNON010000034.1:0-2146 GCA_031399105.1 Blastocatellia bacterium
AAGAACACGCTCTGCATCTCGAATACAGGCAAGAGCAAGGCTTTGATCAATGAGTGCGCCGGGTCGGTAATCGGCGCTTTCACGAGCTGCCCGAAGACGGCGCAACACACGATTGAGCGCAAAAGCACTCGTGGGTTTCAAACACATGTTACTTTTCACAAAATCTGGCAGTTGGTCATGTGATGGATTTTGCCAGCCATGAGCAAAGGTGACTCGACGCTGAACAAGTGCACCCGCGACAGCGCAGTAAGCGGCGTAATAGCTGCTGCTGACGCTTCGCCGCAGTTCGCCGGCATCCATAAGTATTTTAGCGGCTCGAAGGCACTCGTCCCGCATCTCCTGCCAAGTCGCCATGCCTATATTTTATCCTAGCCGCCGGTTCTTCGCGTACTTATCGGCCCAGTCGAACATTCTATGCCAATGCAGTAAGTTGAACCGGGCCGCCGATTTTAGCTTCTATGCGTATCTCATAATCAATCATAAGAGCCATCCCCACCAGGGGATTGGTATCGGCGGCCTGTACTTCGATGAGCTTTTGCGTGTTAAGTATCTGATCAAAAATAAGTTAAATGATTTTCGCGGCTGCGAAGTGGATTTTCAATGACTTGCCGACCGCCGCCAATGCCTGCCATACGGCATGATGTAACGTGTCTTTGTCGCTGTAGTCGCCCGCCTGCAGCCACTCGTACTTGAGTTTGCGCCACAGCACTTCGGCTATGTTCAGATGCGGCGAGTACGTCGGCAGGAACCAGACGAACAACCCGCGCTCCTGCCAGATGTGACCACGATCCCGAACCGCCTTTTTATGCACACGAGCATTATCAAGCACGACCACCGTCAGACGGCGTATCGAAAGCGAGAACCTATCCAAGCGTTCGCTGATCCACGTCGCCGTGATGCTCTGCTGCGTCATCTCCGCCTGACAGCGGCTATCTCGTGCCAGCAACGCGAAGCAGTTGACACCTCCGCCTTGCGTACTGGGCATTCCGACTTGTTCATTCTTGAACTGCCAGGCATACGGCACACACGGCTGCAGACTTACCCGACTCTCGTCCCCAAAGAACAGGTCGATCTTGCCCTGCTCCGACAACTGCTCTAACTCGCCAAGGTACTCACGCTTGAAAGCATACACATCGGCGTTTGGTTTTTGTTTGACTATCCTTCGCAGTCGTTTGTAGCGGCAACCGTTTTTTTCAAGAACCGCTTGAGGGTCAGTATGCTAAACTCTTTGCCCAGTTCTGCTTCTAACTCCACTCGGGCAAGACTGACCTTTTGCCTGTTCTTTTGCACCGCACGGCGAATCGCCTCAAGGTCACTCTCTTTTTCGAGGATACTACGGCGACCACGCCCCTTCCGAAGCGCAAGACCCGCAATACCCTGTTCTTGATAACGTTTCATCCAAGTGTTGACGACGACCTCACAGCAACCGACTTCTTTTGCCACCTTCCTGGAGGGGAGACTGTCCGCCTTGAGCAGTATCATTTCACAGCGCTGGCGGTAGCTGAACGTCTTCCCATCCCGCATCCCTTTCACAAGCGCGGCACGGTCACCGTCGGTCAGCACGATGCTCTTGATTTTAGCCATAAAATAGTTTAACCTATTTCTGATTCAATACTTAGCTGTTGAATCTTCGATTCATCTGCCATCAACGAAACACGAACTGAACAATGCCCATTTCAACCAACAAATTCCGCTTCGCTATTGTCGGCTGCGGGGTCATTCACGGAACCCATGTCAGCGCGATCCGGGCGCTTCCTGGCGACGCCGAGCTGGTTGCGGTCTGTGACGAGAACCCAGACACCGCCAGAGCCGCAGGCGAAAAATATGGCGTGCCGTACTACACGGACCTTCCCGAGATGCTGGCAGGGACGAACTTCGACGTGCTGAATGTCTGCACGCCGTCGGGCCTTCATGCGAAGCATGGAATCCTGGGCGCCAGTGCCGGAAAGCACATCGTCTGCGAAAAGCCAATTGATATTTCGCTGGAAGCCGCCGATGCGCTCATTGAAGCCTGCGAGAAGAACAATGTTAAACTGGTCGTGATCTCACAGCATCGTTATTCCACGGGAATCCGCGTACTCCGTAAGTTCCTGGACGAAGGAAAGCTTGGCACGCTCTGCTACGCGGAATCGGTCACCAAATGGTA
>JANNON010000054.1:0-6871 GCA_031399105.1 Blastocatellia bacterium
TTTAGCAAAGGTAGCTCCCACAACTATTTGTCTTTAGGTTTTGGAGGTTTAATTTATGCGTAATCGTTTGCTTCTTCCTTCGCTGCTCTGCGTGGCGCTCATCTGCTCGATTGCACCTGCCGCGCTTTCGCAGGGGGCCGCAAAGTCCACGAGCGATCTTTCTAACTCTCAGAGACTCGAGTTGATGCGGCAAAAGCTTGAGTCGATGCGTCGCTCGCTTACCAGCGCCATCTCCTCAATGCCGGCGCCTGAAAGTAAAGAGAAGCCAAAGGCAGATAGTCCACGCGAGATCTTGAAAGGACTAGACAAGGAAGTCGGGTCGATTCTTTCTGAGGTGAATGATCTGCGCGGAAAACAGGAGCGCGCTGAAAAATACGAGAACAGCGCGATAGACCGCCTCGAATCCTCCGTTACAGACATTGGTCCCCGCGTCGAAGCTTCTTTGCAATCGACTGCCAGTGCGCGAACTGCGACGGCCTCGTCATCAACCACTAAAAAGAAGAAGAAGGGCAAACTCTTTGGACTCTTTGGTGGCGGCGGTGACGACAAGTACGACGAGTTGACTGGTACGGTTGTGGCTGGCCGCGATCGAGTGCTGTTTGAAGAAGCGGCAAAGGAAGTGCGCAAAGGCCGCCACGATACTGGCCGGTTGCTCTTTGTCACCATCATCAATACCTATCCTGACTCTCCTTTCCTTCCGCTCGCCAAGCTTGCTATTGCCGATTCCTTCTATCTTGAAGGAACTACGAGTGCTTTGATTCAAGCGGCTCAGGCCTATCAAGACTGGCTAACCTTTTTCCCAACCGACCCGCTGGCGGACGATGCCATGCTCAAGGTTGCGGAATCTGAAATGCGCCAGATGGGTTTGTCTGATCGGGATATCAGTAACGCGCGCAAAGCAGAACAGCGGCTCAAGGCCCTGCTCCAGCAGTATCCGCAGACCAAGCTAAGGCCACAGGTCGAAGCGAGATTGACCGAAGTGCAAGAGAACCAGGCGATGCATAACTTGCAGATCGCGGTCTTCTACTACGACGCTCGCTATTCACACGGCAAAGGCGGGTTGAAAGGCGCGCAGTCGCGTTTGAAAGAGATCGATGAGAAGTATCCGAACTTTTCGCAGCGCGATAGATCCTGGTTCATGCTGGCCACCACTTATCAACAAGAGGAGGAGCCGGACGAGGCTGCCAAGTATTACCAGAAGCTGCTGCGCGAGTTTCCCAACAGCGACTATGCCGAAAAGGCCCGCGAACAGTTGGCAATCATAGGAGCCCCGGTGCCTGACCCATTGCCAGGAAGGCAGAATGCGGCGCCACCACCGCGTCCGGGTTTCATGGAAGATTTGATGCAACAGGTAACGGGTAAAGTAAATATCAACGTCAGCCGCGACGGCATTCTGATCAGCAAGGACGGCAAGGGCGGAACTGATCTGATCGATGAAGCACTGAAGTATAACGGGCAGCTTCCGGAGAATCTCACCCCGGCCGCGCCAGTTCAAAGAGCGACAACGAAGCCTGCACCAGCAAGCACTGCGGCGCCCGCTGCTCCAACGAAGTCTCAGGGCAGCACATTGGCGCCGGCCAGTACGCCTACAAACGGAACGAAACCGTAACCAGACTAATCACTAATGGGTTTTCCAGCCGGCCGGCATCATGCGGGCCGGCTTTTTTTATGGGAGATCTCGCTTTGCGCAAGCGGTGCAGACTGGTATTTTGGACAGTGAATTTCCAACCAGCTTTCAAGCGGAGTTTGTAGTTGTCTGCCAATTATCAATCAGAACTCGTGCGGCGTCATAAGGCAGCTTCAACGACCGTGCGCGCATTGCTCGTCGCAGCAGTTTTGCTTTCGGTCATCGCTTATCTTGCGAGAGGTAGAGTGGCGTATCAGCCGAATCCATCGCTCGCAACTGCGGTTCTGATTGCCATGTTCTTCTTTGGCGTGGGGGCCGTTGCAGTGCGCCGGACTCGTTTTGCAGCAATGAGATTGCAAGATATTGCCGCATTGCGCGGCGCCTCAGGATTACTGCAGACTTTAGAGAAGACGACGTTGTTGGTCGCCTTGCTGGGATTCGCGAATCCGGTCATTGGTCTTATCGCAAGCTTGATGACTGGAGATGAAAGCTTTACCTATCGTGGCAGCGTCGTCGCAGTTGCGGTGTTGCTGTACTGCTATCCCACCAGGACCGCCTGGGAGCGCGCGCTGCGACAGTTTGTTCAGGATGGTGAGGGTTTGCCACCAAAAGACCCGTTGAGCTAAGCAAAGGTCCAGCCGACAAGCGTTCACGTTCAACCTTTATCAGGTTGTCCCGCCCCAGAACTCATTTTTCGGTGAAGTATTCTCTTCCTCAGGCCATTAGCGCTAATCACATCTAAACATTGAACTCGAAACGCTGGTTCCACTGCCCCAGTCCAGAAACCTGTTGATTTCGTTCGATCCGTTTTGGTAGTGTGGAAGTGACGAACTCGACTTGCCGGCCCCGGTAAGTTTGCCATAACAGCCTTCCTCAAAGGCCCTGAAGCTTTGCCGCCCGCAAAGCAGTTAGCACAAACAACTCATGATCCGCAGTTACCCCTCGTTAGGTAAGACTGTCTTCGTTTCGGTCTTAGCCACGCTATCCTTTGTTAACTTCTCTCAAAACTCGTTTGCCCAAGAACCAGCCGCTCGCCCGGTTGCGCGGTTGCTGAGCAGCAACACCGGAGCTGCAGGTAGCCGGCCACGACGAGCTGCAGACGCAAACAAAGCAACAGTTCTGAACAACAGTGCGACGAAAACAAACTCGCCATCCCTTGACGAGGCAGATGCCATCGAACGCCGGGCGTTTGAGTTGACCAACGAGTTTCGTGTCAAGAATGGCCTGAACTGGCTCGACTGGGATCCGGAATTGTGCCGGCTTGCTCGGATTCATTCAGAGAAGATGGCCAGCCGAGGTTTCTTTTCTCATGAGACTCCGGAAGGACAGCGACTTCGTGATCGTGCTCACGCGATCGGCATTGCTCGGTTCAGAGTCATCGCAGAAAACATCGCGTATAATCTGGGGTACGACGATCCCGGCGCATTCGCAGTGGAACGCTGGACCAAGTCGCCGGGTCATCGCGGCAACATGCTTTACATTGGCTTTGAATCAGCCGCTGTTGGCGTTCACGTTGCCGCTGATGGCACAGTTTATTTCACACAAGCCTTCATTGCGCGTTAGCCGCTTCCAACTCTCCAGCGGCTGATGCTTTACGAGGTCAGCCCGAACGAGTGGAAACGCCCTCCTTCAGTCTTCCTGCCTTTGCCAAGATCAATTTGAGCTTGCGCATCCTCGGAAAACGTTCCGATGGTTATCATGAAGTGCACACGGTGCTGCAGACGATCTCACTTCAAGATGAACTAACTTTCAGCGCACGATCGGATGGCGAGGTTTCTTTAACCTGTGACCACAGTGAGATTCCTACCGATCACACAAATCTGATCTTTCGAGCTGCGATTGCACTGAAGCGCGCGCATGGAGTGAACGCAGGCGCGCATGTGCATCTAACGAAGAGAATTCCGACGAAGGCGGGTCTCGGCGGTGGATCGTCCAACGCAGCGGTCGCTTTGCTTGGCCTTGCCAGGCTTTGGCATGCGCAGCTGGCCGAAAAGGAACTCAACGAGATCGCGGCAAGTTTGGGAGCGGATGTTCCCTTCTTTCTTGTTGGTGGTCGAGCGTTTGGAAGCGGCACCGGTTCTCTAATCACGCCTCTAGGAGACCTCGAGCAAAAACAACTACTTATCGTTTCTCCGACGGCGTTCGTGTCTACAGCCGATGCTTACGCAGCGTTAATGGCACCTGCCTTGACATCCTCCGAGGCCGAAACTATTCTTGCTGTTTCCCAAAGAGAAGCCATTTCTTGCGATTCGGATCCATGGGATCTAAGTGACAATCTGGTGAATGACTTCGAGCCTGTGATCTTTGATAGAGAACCTGAAATCGAGCGTGCCAAAGAAGCTCTATTGCTCGCGGGCGCAGAATGCGCTTTGCTTGCTGGCAGTGGCGCAAGCGTATTTGGTATCTTTGCGAGCGTCGATGCGCAAGCAAGCGGTGCCAAATTGATTCAGGCCGAAGAGGGGTGGCGATTGTTTCCTTGTGTTACGATTTCTCGGGCTGAATACAGACGCGCATTGCGCAACGGGGAAAGCCTGGGTTCTTTCTAATTTGCGATACTGGGGCGTCGCCAAGTGGTAAGGCACCGGACTTTGAATCCGGCATTCGTAGGTTCGAATCCTCCCGCCCCAGCCAAATTTTCCTAATAAAACTTGAGTGATGCCGGATGTTGCGGGTATCACTCTGAGCTCTTCATTCATCCTTTATTCGTCACTGAGATTATGGGCACCACTGGCGGAATTAAGATTTTTTGTGGAAACGCGAACCCGAAACTGGCGGAAGAGATTTGCCGTCATCTGGGTTGCGACATGGGTAGGGCATTCGCCGAACGCTTTTCTGATGGCGAATTCAACTTTCAGATCGATGAAAACGTGCGCGGCGGCGACGTCTTCATCGTGCAACCGACTTCCCCTCCGACCGATGCGCATTTGATGGAACTGCTGGTCATGCTCGACGCTTTCCGTCGATCTTCAGCAGAACGCATCACGGCAGTGCTGCCCTACTACGGGTATGCACGGTCAGACAAGAAAGATCGGCCCCGTGTCCCCATCTCGGCAAAGCTGGTCGCGAATCTGATCAAAGTCGCCGGCGCGGATCGAGTAGTGACGATGGATCTGCACGCGGCTCAGATTCAAGGGTTCTTTGATATTCCGGTGGACCACCTTTACTCCGCCCCGGTTATGATTGGCCACTATCAGGACAATACGTTGCCGAACTTGACGGTGGTGGCCCCGGATACCGGCGGCGCCGAACGCGCTCGCGCTTATGCCAAGCGCTTGAACGCAGAACTCGCGCTTTGTGACAAACGGCGTGAGAAGGCAAATGTCGCCGAAGTGATGAATGTGGTTGGTGATGTGCGTGGACGAAGTTGTTTGATAGTTGACGACATGTGCGATACAGGTGGTTCGTTGACTAAAGTAGCGAAGGCGCTGAAGAACGCTGGAGCTGAGCGCATTCACGCGTGCTTTACCCACCCGGTATTATCGGGAAGGGCAGTCGAGCTTTTAGATGAGTCAGAGATCGAGCAGATCATGGTTACGAATACGATTCCGCTGCATGAGCATGCCGCGGAGTTGGATAAGATAAAAGTACTTAGTATCGCGCCACTTCTGGCGAAAGCGATCAAGTCGATCCATGAGGAGACAAGCGTTTCCTCGCTCTTCGTATAGAGAAGGGCAAACACTGATGGCTTGAAGAGAAGACCATCAGCGATCGCGGGTTATGCGATTGCCGATTGTCCATTGCGGATTTGAATTGCCGGATTCCGGGCGATTCAAGTTTGCCAGGTGGCAATTGTGGCAATCTTCCCGAGGTCGCTGTACCTATGTATGAGGAGCAATCATGGCAGAGCATAAAGAGATTACGGTGAAGGCGCAGTTGCGCGAGGGCCGCGGAAAGAACGATGCCCGCCGCGCACGCAAATCGGGATTGATCCCGGTGACGGTTTACGGTGGTGAAGGCGGAACCGTTGCTGCCGTGGCGCCGCTAAAGGATCTGGCCGCTATCCTGCGGTCTGAAGCCGGCAGGAATTCCATATTTACCATTGACATCGATGGCGTAGGCAGCAGCGAAGTAATGTTTCATGATCGCCAACTCGATCCCGTTCGCATGCGTTTGATTCATGCCGATCTTACGCGCCTGGTTAAGGGACAGAAGATCGAAGTTACTGTGCCGCTGCACTTGACTGGCGAACCTGTCGGCGTCCGCGATGAGGAGGGAATTCTCGAGCAGATCATTCGCGAGCTCGAAGTTCGCTGCGACCCCAGAGATATTCCTGACGCGATCAATCTCGATGTCTCGGGACTCGGTGTTCATGACGTGCTACATGTCTCGGACATTAAGGTCGATGAGAACATTGAGATTTTGACGCTACCGGACCAGGTTGTAGCAACTGTGGGTGTGGTTCGTGAGGAAGAAGTGGCGGCGGTCGTGCCGGTTGAAGGCGAGACGCCTGTTGAGCCGGAAGTGATCGGTAAGGGCAAGAAGGATGACGAAGCAGGCGGCGAATAGCGTCGCTCGGCATCCGGCCTGGTTTGGTGTCGGTGAAATCCCATGCTTCGCCTGATTGTAGGGCTCGGAAATCCGGGCGCTGAGTATGAGTGGACGCGCCACAATCTCGGTTTTATGTTGATTGACAAACTGGCGCGCGACAGTGGCATTCAGGTGAGCCGCAAGGAATGCCAGTCGGTTGTAGGTCGTGGTGAGCTCGAGTCGCGGGACGTGAAGCTGGTTAAGCCGCAGACCTACATGAACCTGAGTGGCGAAGCAATAAGGTGCCTCGTTGCCAAACACAAGCTGGAAGATCACGCTGAGCAACTTATTGTGATTTCAGACGATCTGGCTTTGCCGTTTGGAAAGATTCGGATTCGAGCGCGTGGCTCGGCTGGTGGACATAACGGTCTGAAGTCGATCATCAGCTCGCTTGGTTCCGATGAGTTCATTCGGCTGCGCATCGGAATCCAACCGGATCATCCCGTCGCTGATTCGAAGCGGTTTGTTTTGGATTCCTATTCGCGAGCAGTACGGCCGGACGTTGAAAAGATACTTGAACAAAGCGCAGAGGCGCTGCACACCATCCTGCGGGAAGGTGTCTTGAAAGCAATGTCCGAAAACAATTGATTGCCGCAGGGCGATCATCAATTAGCAATAGCCTTCTTGCTTCATCGTCAAACGATGAGGCTAGACATCCAAAAGGAGGATGATTTTGGAAACGCAAAGACAGTACGAAGTAGTTTTTATCGTTGATCC
>JANNON010000093.1:0-26732 GCA_031399105.1 Blastocatellia bacterium
AAAGTCGTGGTTGAAGGCCAGATGGATCACTCCGTCGCTGACCCGCGCCCCTGCAGCGAGGCTATCGAGGTCAGTCAGGTCACCCCGGTGCACCGCAACTCCTGCCGCCGTCAGCGCAGCGGCGCTGGCATCGCTGCGCGCGAGGCCCAGAACCTCATGGCCCGCGCCGATCAACTCTTGCACAACAGCCGAGCCGATGAACCCTGTCGCCCCAGTCACAAACACCCGCATCACGCTATCTCCTTGTCAAAATCCGCAGCACTCCCGCTCGCGTTGACCCCTTTCTACAGGCTTGCTCAGGGACGGACTATGTCGTATCGTCCATTAAACCTTCTCTATCGTCCAAGGTCACGCATGGATCCGTTGTCAAGTATCCTGTCCCTGCTCAAACCTCGCAACTATCTGGCCGCAGGACTGGAGGCAGGGGGAGATTGGGCGATCCAGTTTCCGGATCAGGAGGACGGCATCAAGACCGGCGCCGTGGTGTCAGGGTCGTGCTGGCTGACTGTCGAGGGCGAACCCGCGCCCGTGCACCTGAACGCAGGGGATTGCTTTCTACTGCCCAGCGGACGACCGTTCCGGCTTGGCACTGATCTCGTCCTGACACCGGTCGATGCCGCCGGAGTTTTTGCACAACCGCGCAGGGACAGCATCGTCGTTCACAACGGCGGGGGCGGTTTTGCCCTCGTCAGCACCCGGTTTGCGCTGACGGGAAACCATGCCAGCGTCTTGATGCGGATGCTGCCACCCATTGTGCACATCCGGGACCAGTCCGATCAGGCCGGGCTGCGCTGGATGATCGAACGCATGATGGAGGAACTGCGCGACCCACAACCGGGCGGCTCCTTGATCGTGGAACATCTCGCGCACATGATGTTGGTCCAGACCCTGCGCCTGCATCTCGCGGACGGGGATACCGCGCGCGTCGGCTGGCTGTTTGCGTTGGCCGACCGGCAGATGAATGCCGTGCTGACGGCCCTGCACGACGATCCCGCGCGGCGCTGGACCCTGCAGATGCTGGCGGAACGCGCCGGGATGTCGCGGTCCAGCTTTGCGGTGAAGTTCAAGGAAACGGTCGGGTCCACGCCGATGGAGTATCTGGTCAAGTGGCGGATGCTGCTGGCCGGCGCGCGTCTGGGAAATGGGAACGAACCGGTTTCCGCCATCGCGCCATCGCTTGGCTACGAGTCCGAAGCGGCATTCAGCACCGCGTTCAAACGGGTGATGGGTTGCTCGCCAAGACAGTATGGCCGCAGTACGTCGGGCAAAAGCGCGCCACTCATGAACGATGAATTGCGGGCGGGATCACAGGGCGACGCGGTTCCATTCAAACTAGTTGTCAACCGTCCAGAGCGTAAGAGGGGTCGTTTAATTTCCAGCGGCTGAAGACTGCCGGAATCAAGACGATTGCCCAGAGACCGACGGTAGAGGGCAAGGCTTGCTGCACAACACGGCTTCCACCTACCGACCTGCTTTGTCCTGCTGTGATTTTGCAGGACCCGCCGCTTCTTCATGGCGCTGTTTACTTTCGACTTGGCCGATAGGTTCTGGGCAATGCGGCAGACCTTGCACAGACTTTCTTCAAGCGATGTCGAGGAGGTAACGCCTGAAGCCCAGACATGACAATGTCAGGAGCTTAATCGATCGCACGTAATCCGGGCCTTCGTCTGTGGTCTCGGCCGCCTGACAGCCAGAAGATCCGCCAAGGCCATATCCCGCCCCAGAGTCGCGGAAGCGATGCTATTCTAAAGACGAAAATTACGCGTCAAAACTCGTTCTCGCCTACTCGACCGACGCAAGATTTTCAGCGGCCCAGAGCCACACGCCACAGAATGCCGATCCGAGAGACAGGCCAAGTCCGGTCAATTTGTATTCAACCTTGGGCGGGACGACCGGATAAACTTGTCGCTCAATCAATCCGTCCCGTTCCATCCCCCGCAAAGTTTGCGTTAGCATTTTCTGGCTTATGCTGCCGATCTCTTTGCCAAGCTGACCAAAGCGCAGCCTATCTTTCTCGGCCAATATCTCAAGTACAAGCATGGTCCACTTGCCGGCGACGCGACCGATGAGTTCGGTCACCAGCATCTCCATGCGCGGATCGACCGACACGGGTGGTGTCATCTTCGCGTAGCGCTCCGCCCGGTCGAGCTCTTCAGGCGTGAACCTGTCCAATGCGTTCATCTTCGGACAGTCTCCATTCGGTAAGTATGGATATTCTGGGTGCCTTCTACCCAACGGAGACAGAGGACCATAATCTCGTTCCAGAAGCTCAAGAACACAAACATGAAACTTTCCGGCAGAACAATCCTGATCACTGGCGGCAGCAGCGGCATCGGCAAAGAACTGGCGCAGCGACTTATTGCAAACGGCAATTCCGGTATCGTCACGGGGCGCAGTGAGCAGGCGCTGGAGAAAGCCCGAATCGACATGCCTGGCCTAGAGATTCTCCGCAGCGATGTTAGCAGCAACTCAGATATTTCTGCCCTGTGCGATGTTATTGTAAGTCGGTTTCCTTGACTGGACATGCTGGTCAATAACGCCGGAGTCATGCGCATCATAAAGCTGCAAGAACACCGCGCCCTTGACGATCTTTCGGCCGAGATCGACATAAACCTCAATGGCACGATGCGCATGGTGCAGCGGTTCCTGCCACTGCTCTTGCGACAGAAAGATGCGCTGATTGTCAACGTGTCTTCGGGGCTGGCTTTCGTGCCGTTTCCAATATCGCCCGCCTATTCGGCGGCAAAAGCTGGCGTCCACGCCTGCACTCGGTGCTTGCGCGTGCAACTGAAGGACACGCGGGTGCGTATCGTCGAACTGGCATCGCCCCTTACCGAAACGCCACTTTATCAAGCCGACTTCTCAAAGAAGATGAACGGGCGGCGCGGAATGCCAGTCGACGTCCTTGTGCGAAAGGCTCTTACCGCAATTGAGATTGGAAAAACCGAGATTCGGCCCGGACAGAGCAACATTCTCAAGTTCGCCAGCCGTGTTGCGCCTCGCCTGATCTTTCGCGAATTCAGCAAGTTGCAGTAGTGTGGGATGATGCGCCACCGCACGCTCCACAGCTCGTAGGCTCACCATGACACCCTTCTCCACGGCAAGCTCCTGGCGCACTGAGGTGCCCCTAGTTCCCTAGACACCTGCCTCGTTCAGTTTTTGCTGCCTGTTTACGAGGTTCACGGGTGATAGCAATCCGTCGTTCGTGTGCTTGCGCTTCGGGTTTTAGAACATTCCGATATACTCGAACACGTCCTGCCTTGCGGCTTCTCGGGTCCGGTAGGGGCGTCGTCGGATGCGTTCCCGCTCCAGGAGCTGAAAGAAGCTTTTCGCGACCGCGTTGTCGTGGCAGTTGCCCCGTCGGCTGATGCTCGCATCCAGATTATGCATGCCGAGAAACGATTGCCACTCGCGGCTAGTGAACTGAGATCCCTGGTCCGAATGGATCACACCTTGGTCTTCGGTTTGCGCCGCCAGACTGCCGAGAGCAGAGCCTGCAAGGCCCGGTCGGTCGTCATGCGGGACTGAGCGGATCAACCCACCACGCGGCGCGAGAACAGATCAATGACCACCGCCAGAGACAGCCACCCCTCGTGGGTCTTGATGTAGGTGATGTCGGTCACCCAGACCTTGTCGGTCACCCAGACCTTGTCGGGCACCCAGACCTTGTCGGGCACAGCGACCTCAAACTGCCGGTCCAGGTTGGATGCGACCACAGCAGGCTTGCCGCCATATCGCCCCGGGCGGCGCGTGTAGCCGACCTGGGCCAGGATACCTGCAAGGCTGGCCAGCCGGGCGACCCTGTTCTCGGAAACCTGTTCCCCCAGATCGCGCAGATCGTCAGTGAGCTTGCGATAGCCATAGACCTTCCCACTATCGGACCAGGCTTGCCGGATCAGTTCGGTCTGGCGTGCATCGTCCTGCGCACGGCGGCCTAACGCTTCCTTAAGCCATGCGTAGATTCCGCTGAAGTGAACCTGCAGCACCCGGCACATGGTCCTGACGCCGAACGCGGTCTGATGCGCCCGGATGAAGCCGTACTCCATCGGGACTCGCGCGCGAAGTACGCCGTTGCCTCTTTTAGGATGTCGCGCTCCTCGGTCACCCGGGCAAGCTCCCGCTTCAGCCGTCGGTTCTCGGCTTCGTGGTCAATGCCGCTCAACTTCGGCGCAGGCTCTGCGAACAGCCTAAGCCATTTGAAAAGCGAGTGCGAACTCACCCCCAAATGCTGCGAGAACTCCCGAACCGGGTACCCGGATCTGCTGCACCGCATCCCGCCTGAACTCGTCGCTGTAGTTGCTCGTCCCCATCTCGGCCTCCTTGCCTCAAAGGTAGGGGGCAAAGCGTCTACAAATCCAGGGGAACCTCGTTTAGATTAACGAGATCGAGTTGTACAGAGCGTTGATATCGCCGCTGTCAAGCGACTCGAAAACCATGCGATGACCGCCGGCTGTTGTGATGAACAGATCACCGTCTGCCTCAACCTTAATCATCGTTTTGTTAAAGCCTTGAGGAAGGAGATAGTCTTCGATGCGAAGTCGATCTTCGCCAGGAACAAAATCCATATACTTTGATTCCGACGCTATGGATCCGAGTTCCGGTCTGAAGACGAACATATCCCTTCCTGCGCCACCATAAAGATGATCTTTTCCACTGCCAGCGCAAAGGTAATCGTCACCCGCCCCCCCATAGAGCGTGTCGTTTCCGTTTCCACCGTAAAGTTCGTCTTTTCCGTCACCGCCATAGATCTTGTCGTTATCGCCCCATCCTTCGAGCCGATCGTCGCCTGTGTCGCCATACATGCTATCGTGTCCCGCGCCACCGGTCAGCAGGTCTCTTGCGCCAGCACCCCGCATCACGTCGTTCCCGCCATTCCCCCATAGAATGTCGCTTTTTGTGTTGCCGTTCTGCGTGTCAGCTCCGCCAGACCCGTCAATCATCACTCCGTCGTTTTTAATGGTAAAGCCAGAGATGGTGTAGATTTTTTGGCTAGCATCAACGAGATATTTGTCGATGAACTCTTGCAGAGATTTTGACGTCACGACATCCTCCTTGTTTCTGATTCTTAAGCAATCTACCGAAAGATCTGCCACATGTTCAGATCCTTGCTTCAATAACTTACTGTATCTCTTTTTGTCGAGGAATCAAAATATTTTTGGGTTGGCCTGATCTCGACCGCTGACTTTGCATCGGGCTTCATTGATCTAACGAAACAGACTAGTAAAACACCTTTTATGTGATGATTGTTTCCTTATTAATCAGGAAAGCGCCGTACTCGTCGCGTTCCGGAACAAGGTGACCGTCGGCTGTTGGTTGGTAATCCCCCCATTTTTGACGGGATGCCTTCGCAGAACCTGCGCGGACATTTTTAGTAGTCGATGTTACGGTTCAAGCCGAGGCTATCGATGTGTCACGACTAGCCATGCACGCCGGTTGACAGCATTACTTTCAGCACATCCGATCATGCAGCCCTGCGCCTGACCTTGAAGTCCGAGACAGAGGCTGATCTTCGGTTCAGCCTGCGTCAGACGAACCCCTGCGCACGACGATGGTCATCCGTTGACTTGACCATCACTTGGATCGGCGGTCGAGCTCAACCTTTGCAAAATGCGATGACGCTCTGCGCAATATCTCGTTCGCTTGGCGCAGCTCACGTTTCTTCCGCTCCGGCGTTTTCATCTGCTCAGCCATCTCGCCGGAGACGCCCGCGCGCTTGTCGCCATCGACCTCGGCCTTTCTCAGCCACTCGTTCAGGGTCTGGGGCAAACAGCCGACCTTCGTCGCAATCTATATGACCGCCTGCCAGCGCAATCCATGCTGACACTCATTGTCGAGGACCAACTGACCCTGCCGCATCTCGCCGCCTGATAATCGTAAGCCAAAATCTTTGGACAGTCCTCATACAAATTGAATGAATGTATTGAAAAGATTCAATTTCGTTATCAAGCTGACGGGCAGAATGTACGGTTGAAGTCACAAACTTGCAAGGACATGGCGAAAATTCTCGCGATTCATGCTAAGACGTTTAGGCTTGCCCCAAACTCGTTCGATGCAAGCACATATCAAACAATTTTTCAGTGTGTGTGTTTTCAATAGAAGTATATTCAAACGAAGTGTAATATGCTTAGCTCGTTTGATGTGCGCCGTCACAGAAGAATATGTGGCTTTACTTCAAAGAGCTAAAGGCATGTTCTCGTTCTCCTGCAAAGCGGGAGTAGGTATGCGAGGCGTCTTTGCATGTCAACTCGGGCTCCACCCTTGGACTGCGAAGCGTTTAGTGACGGTCCTTGATGTCGGCAATCAACATTGTCTGAAGATATTTGCGAACTTTCGTCCGGACTGGCCCATAAGTAAAATCCAACTGGGCATCTGTCTTGTCGGAGGGTAGCAGACACGGATCGCCTGGCTCCCAGTCCGCTGGCGTGCCGACATTATACCGGTCATTGACTTGCATCGCGTCGATGACCCGCAGCGTTTCAATAGTACTGCGTCCAATCCAGATCGGATACTCAAAAATCATCCGCAACCGAAGCGCTGGGTCGATGATAAAGGATTTCCGAATGGACCATTCTGGATGTTCCTTAGGGTGGACCATACCAAACGTGGCAGCGAGTAGGCCCTCTGGATCTTCGATCATCGGAAAACCTACCGTCATGTTAAAAACACGGCCGATATCGTCCAGCCATGCCGCTTGGGTCGCGCAATCATCATGCGACATCCCAATGACTTTAGTCTGTCGCGCGGCGAAAGCGTCTTGCACAGAATTAAAGTCAGCAATTTCTGTGGTGCAGACCGGTGTAAACGCTGCCGGATGGCTGAACAGAAACACCCAGCTTCCCTCCGCCCAACTGTGAAACGAAATTGGCCCGTGCGTAGTCTTCGCCCAGAAGTTAGGAAAGATGTCTCCGATATGGGGCGACCATACCGTGGTGTGCTTGTAACCGGACGGAACCTCGACGCGGGTCTCGCTGGCTGGCTTGTTCGAGAACGGAAAGAGCCCCATTTAAATGCTCCTCTTTCATGATTTGCTCTTGCGCGGCATGCTAGCTCTCTAAACCTTTTCTTGATGTTTATGTCTTTTCTGTGGCAGTGGACTTTGCCATCTGCAATTGTTTCATCTTGAGGTAGACCCTCGGCCAACCGAAAGGACCAGAGATGAAGCGCCGCAGGTTCACCACAGACCAGATCATCGGCATTCTGATAGAGCATGATTGAGGGGAATTTCCATCGCCGATCTTTGCCGCAAGCATGGCGTCAGCGATGCGACCGTTTGCAAATGGAAAGCCAGGTAAGGTCCCATGGATGTCAGCGGGGCATTGAAACTGACCCAAAACACGTATGCTGCCTTTTCGGGACTGGCACATGAGTCGGATGAAGGCTGGCACCTAGCCGGGGGTGGTCCGCGCGCAACGCGGCCGAGGGCGTTGTCGGAAGAAACTGGCTCCTCTGAGGGATAGGTGGTTCCCTAGGGGTAACGAAGACTGGTTCGCATTCGTCTGACAGCACCCTCGTAGGCTCGATTTTGACCCATTGCTCAGCGGTGGTCAGGACATTGGCCAAGGCGAGGAAGCGGCACGGCAGCGTTGGCTCGCGATCGAGTGTGATGAGGGCCTGCGGTTGTTTCGTCCGCGTAACACAGAACGTCGACGATTTCGCTTGTTCCGGTATCGAATGACCGGTCTGCGGGTGGGGACCGCCGCGCAACATCGCGGTTGAGTGGAGCAAAGGGCCGAGAGCAGGCACTTGCGGCACCATTCCCGTTACGAACCAGCCGATGTCCGAACTGGACATCATGCGACTCGGCGTTCGGTGCGGGCGAAGGGGCTGAGGCCGAGCCATTTCTGCATGCTGCGCGCGAGTTACGGATCGCCTTCGACCGACAGTGTGCCTTCGTCCGCCTCTCGTGCCATCGTGCTGAAACCCGTCCAGACCGATGTCATTGCCCGCAAGGCTGCCTTCGACCAGCAGGTCCACCTCAAAGCCTGGATATACCCAGCAAAGGACAGCCTCTCCCTTTTCGACGACCATCCAGTAGCTTTGCTTTTCTTTCGAGAGTTCACGGTACATACACTGCATCGTACAGCGACGGCGCGGAAGCTCCCGCAGATCGTCGCTGCGGCGCATGTCCCAAATGAGCTGCGTCGGGTCAAGCTTGCGCAGAGAAAGCTTCGATTCGATCCATTTCGGCCCCAAACTGCCCATCGCCATGACGACATCCTTCAGATCACGTCCGGCCTCGGTCAGGTGGTAGGTGTTCTGGCCACCGGGGCCAACCGAAACCGAAATGATTCCAGCGGCTTCCAGCTATTTCAGCCGGGTTGAAAGAGGCGTGGGCGACATGCGCGGCACGCGCCTGCGCAGTTCGTTGAACCGCGTACTGCCCGAAAGAAGCTTGCGCATCAGAAAGGGCGTCCAGCGCGTGCACAGGACTTCTGCCGCCATCCATGCCGGGCAGAACTCGCCATATCCGAAATCTACTGACAATCCGGTCTCTCCCGATCAATCTTGGACAAGCAGATCACAACTTCGCCCCGTGCGGGGGAACTTGGGGTCCGGATTCTGCACTGGACCAGATTCAGACGAGCGCGCAGCATCCGGTCACCCAAGCATTCTGCAGAAATTGTCGTTCATAACGCCGAACCAACAAATCGACTGCGCAGGCGGAGACCGTCGCCACGGAAGCTGCCCGCCTTTCGCGAATTTTCGCTGACTGCGCCGCCCGACACGACGCCGAGGGCACCTTCGTGTCGGAAAACTATGTTGACCTGCGCGCCGCGAGCCTGATTGAGGCAGGGGTTCCGTCCGTTCTTGGCGGCGGCGCGGTGTTCGGAAACGTACGTTCATCCTAACAAGGATCAGTCTTACGCCAACGGCCCCGTGCAAGTTTTTCTGATCGCGGGCAAATCAGTGAGCGCGATTCGGGAGTAATGAGTTTGGTGAGGGCCCGAGGGGCTCTGGCATCCCCGCCGTCCCCCACAGTGGACCTTCTGGCCCTCACCATTTTTTTGTAGTTTCGTTTTGAAATGCGGTGCAGCCGACTTTGCTGCTAAGAAAATCGCTAGGCCAGCAGGGGCCCTTCATGGTCGAGATAGGCACGATCAAAGCCCGCAAGCTTGACAAGCCCATCATAGTCGTCAAACACCACGCGGCCCTTCTGAAACGTACACAGCCCGTCGTCGCGCAATTGCCTCAAAACCCGGTTTACGTGGACGGCGCTGAGGCCCAGCGTATCGGCAAGCATGTATTGAGTCAGCGGGCAAGAGTACCCCTTGCGGTCCGCCAGCCCCACCAGACGCAGACGTGCGTAGAGTTCGAGCAGGAAGTGCGCCATCCGCTGGACAGCGTCGCGACGACCAAGGCCGACCAGGTGCTCTACGACCATCGCCTCATCGCGCGAGGCGGCCCACAACATTGCTGTGGCCAGCCTCGGGCTGTCCCGAAAGGCTTTGATAAGGTCGCTTACAGTTATCTCGGAAGCCTCTACTTTGGTCACAGGCTCGATGTTGTGGTCAGAGGTGCGGAAGAGCACGGACCGCAGGCCTAAAAAATCGCCGGGTATCTGGAAATCCACAATCTGACGTCCGCCCGTTGCGAGCAACTTGTAGGAACACACCCAACCCGAGGCCACTACAAAGGCAGATTGGTCCGTTTGCCCTTCAAAAACAATTTCCATCTGGGGAGCAAACCGGCGGCGACGAACGAAGAGGTCGGAGAGAACACCGAGATCGGTGTCGGAAAGCGCCACGAAGGCACCCAGCTTGCGGGCGAGCGGGCTGTCGTGGATCTTCATGTACTCCTTTCAACCGCCGCAATGAGCGACCCGGTTTTGTCATTGGGTCCACTGGGCTTATCTTCATTACACGCATTTAGACTGATCCAGATCAGCATTGATCTGTAAACTCCCGTTATTCTCCCCACGAACTTGTATGGCAGTGTTACGAGAGCACGCTCGCAGTGAAGGCCCTCAACACGCACTGCCCTCAAAAGGAACTCGCATGAACCCCTCTGCCAATGTTGCCGGACTGGCCGCCCTCACCATCTGCGAGGCGTTGTTGCTGGCGTTGAACGACCGCAACATCCTTCCCGAGGGCGAGATCATGGGGATCCTGCGCGATGCAGCCGACTCGCATGCGAACGCGCCCGAAGCGTCAGACCCTTCCCATCCTCATGCCGAGGTGGCGGCGCTAATCAACAAGATCATCGCAGGTGGAAACTCGGTCCGCCGAACTTAAGCAAAGAACGACGGAGCACTTTTGACCGAATGTTCCTTTTAAGTATGGCTTCTTAGCCAGAGAAGGCTTGACGGCAGTCGCGTTCACTCCGCCACCAACCGATTGATATCGCAGCTCTTTCCGTTCGCGGCAGAAATTCAGCCAGTTTCCGGCGGGTTAGGCCGGTTTGCCTTTGCCGGAGACGTCCTCCCGCTTGGCTGATCTTGCCTTTTGTGCCCGGCGTCTCCGCGGCCCGTGAACCCGGTTCGGTTTGGTCTCGCTGCAACAACAGGGAATTATCAGGGAATTTCGGTTTCGTTGCGTTGTTTCAACGGTTTTTCACCCGGAATTCCCGCGCGTTTTCCATGGGTTGTGTGCGATTTCCCTGTTCGACAGGATAAGGGAACCTAAATCATCGGATCAGGGAACAAAATTCGATCGAACAGGGAATGAAGTGGGAAGAACAGGGAAGTGGGAGTTTCGGCGTTTGGTGACCCAACGCAGCGGGCGGCAAGTGGACATTTTCGCAAATGCTCTGCACCGCAGCATACTGAGAGCGGCGGCCCCCGGCTAATTGCAAGTTTAAAGACAACTCTTGTCGAGCATTCTGGAGTGGCGACTTTAGAGTTATCACATCTTACGCTCCGGTTTGTCTTTTCGGTAAGCCACGAAACTACCCCCGGTCGAATTCTTGGGAAAGAAGGGGCTCGAAATGCGCGCCGCGCAGCCGCAGGAATCAACGCGTGACTTTCCCGAAGGGCCGGAGGAGATGGGGGTCTTGGGTCATCGGGCGGACTACATCCAACCGACAAATCTTCCGGGGTCCAGGTGAAGTCTAGCGCTGACATTGGTCCAGACGGAAAGGCGCAGAGGTTGCACCACACGCCAACGAGTGCACAGCAGCTGTCCACCAGCGCGCTTGTGTCGACAGTTAAACTAATGTACGATTAGGCGATGTTATGTAAGAATCAAAAGGTTGTCGCTGTTCATGAGTATCTCTGCTTCCCACCGTCAACTTCTAGACGCGATAGACAAACTAGAATTCTTGGACGACCCCTCACCAAGACACCAATCGGGTGCCAAGTCGTTCGACTGGACGGTTCCGGGCTTTCTGGGTAGAACCCTGATCCGAACGACTTTTGGTGAGGTACCCGTTGAATTTCTGCGCGTGAATGACCCGATCGTGACCTCCTCGGGTCGTGTCCTGCCGGTTCGACACATTGACCGGATCAATTTGGACCGCGAATTTCTGGTCCGTCATCCCGAGGCCCAGCCTGTTCGGATCTGCGCTCACGCTTTCGGCCCCAATCTTCCCCAACACGACCTGATCATATCGCCAGGCCAAAGCGTGACTGTTGCGACGAGGAACTCTTTGCCGCACGGGACCAAGGCCAAAGATCTGAAGGGAAATGGCTCTGTCATCGCGGCGGTCTATGGCCGTCTGACCTACCACATCCTTGATCTTGGCGAGCCTGCTACCGTCTTTGCAGAAGGCATACCGGTGTTAGTCCCGAATCGTCCGCAAATTGCTTCGGACGAGGATGAACAAGTTGATGGCACCGAAACGACCGCGCCCAAACCTGAACAGGTTGCCAATGGCTTTTTGCCGAATGAAGGTTCGGCATGGCGCAGGCGGATCGCTAACACGCTCGCGCGGCTGGCTGGCTAAACTGTTCTTGATGCAGTGGCGTAGGCGTGGCCGAGTGGAAGTCATGGCTGCCCGTTCACCGCCTTGTCCGCTCCCAAAAGTTGCCACATTCATGGGCTCTCTTCTGTTAATCACTGAAGAGAGATTGCGATGGCCAAGTCTCGGTTCGGTACAGTTGCACAGTTGCTCTATGCGGACAGACCACCGCTGAATTTCGGCCGAGTAGTGGACGATTTGCATTTCGTGCTGGCCCGGCTTCATGGCGTCGATCTGGCTCCTGACTGGGATTGCGACGATGTCGCAGTTTTCGATCTGCCGACAGCGCGGATTTCCCTGGGTTGGGATAACAAGCCCGGCAAGGGTTACGCAGCGTGCTTGACCGTTTCGGTGGGGCCCCTACCAGAAACCGCGATTTTGACCGACAGCAATGCATATGTTGAAATCTGTTCGCGTCTGGTCGAAAGATTCAACGCTCACTTTCCGGCCATCGCAATCCTGTGGCATGAGGCCGAAGATCACCTAACCGGGGACTGTATCGATCGGCTGATCGAGGACCTGCCACCGCTGATGCAACTTTTCCCATTTCAGGAACCGGACTGGATGGCCGAAGTGATGACCCACCAGTCCCCGGGCCGTGCCACGGCGTTGCGTGTCGCCGATTCGCCGAGACTGCGGTTTACAAAAGACGCCTCGCGAGACCAGTACTCGTCCCCATCCGCCATGAGAACAGCGAAACAGAACGACGACAGCAGCCATCAAGCCTTGGTTGATCTCATGACCCAACTGGCGGCAACATGGGCAAGCGTCTGGGCTAAAAGGCGGAAAAAAGACAGCGCACCTATGGTCGGGGCTTCGTCCAAGATTGCGAATGATCGTCGCTCCTCTCCACGTTTGACCAATGACGAGCTTTCAGGGGTGCGCGAGGCGCTCTACAAATTTGACTTCGTCACGTCACCAACCGGCAACAGCACCCAGATGCGTCTTGCCATCCATGCGATGAATGCCACTCTGATCATTGTCTGCTTGCCAGTCGGGGCGGCCGTCACGACCTACTCCGTGCTTAGATGCGCGGATCTGAAAATCACTGCCCGGATTCTGGTGCTGACTGGACTTCTTGTCCCGACCATCCAAAGCGCAATTGGCCAGAACTTGGCGGGGATCTAAGGGGTCGACCAGACTAAGATTCCGGAAGGACGACCAATTTGTGTTGTTCTGGAAAAGAACCGCCTGGCTACAATCTCTACAAACAGGAACCTTTTGTGGCCGCGATAAGGTCGGGCACAGACTGCCGAACGGCGGCCCGCTGCTTTCGATAGTCTGGATCCTTGCAGAGTTCGGCATGAGCAGAGTGCAGATGTTGGGCCGGCACCTGCGGAAACAGATGGTGCACCAAGTGGTACGAGTCGTTTCGCGGAAAGAACAGCAGCCGGATCACGACAGGGGCTAGAACGTTCCGCGACGCCTCGAGTTCATCCTTCGCTCCCACAAGACCGGCATGATCCAAACAGTCGGTCCAGAAGTTCAGCGTGGGATACACGTAGAAAAGCGGAAGAATGACAAAAAGGAGTGACGCAAACGGGTCAAAGAAAGTGAACGCCGCGATCTCTGCCAAGAGAAACAGTTTGAGATAGAAGAACGACCTGCCGTCGTCTTTAGACAGATCAATCCCGGTATAGGCTGGCAGATGACGTCCCATCAACGGCGTGGCGATGTGTCTGAGGATCGTGCGCAACGTCAGCGGATCGTGCAGACCGAACTTCTGGATTACGGCAAACTCGGCATCATGTTCATAGTCGCCGTTGTTCCCGTGATGCGACAGGTGATCCGCCCGATATTTTTGGAAGCTTTTCATCAGGACGGCAGCGCATAAGCGTCCGATCAGAACGTTGTCGTCACGCCGCTCGGCGAAGGTGGCATGACAGCACTCATGGACGATGTTGTTTATCCCGCGCAGCCGCGTTCCAATGAAGATTGAACATCCTGCAAGCGCAGCAACCGACCACGCGGTGATTGGCTGAGACAGCATGTATGATCCAAGCCAGATGAAGCCCAAGATCAGACCGAAGTACGCCCCGACCGTCATCCACGCGATCGTCCGGGAATACTTCCGCATACCAAAAAACTGACGCATGTATTTGCTGCGCAACGACTGTCCTGACATGCGGCCCCCCGACTCAATGAACGTCACCATACCGTTTACCCTGAACAAAGTCAGCAGAATCAATGCATTGTTGTGATTAAGGACACAATCCATGAGTTTATCTTATGCAAACTCAGCCTTCACGCTTGTGTGTATCAAAATTCAGGTGCTAAGTCGAAACTTGCATTAGCATCTCTTATGGGTTGGGGTGACGCATGTCTCGCATAGACTACGATTCGCTCACGATTCTCGCGGCAGTCGTGCGTGAGGGCAGCTTCGAGGCGGCCGCCAAGTCGATGAAAGTGACGCAGTCGGCCGTTAGCCAACGAATCAGACAGTTGGAAGACAGGGTCGGTGTTGTTCTCGTAGCGAGGGGAAGGCCGTGCGTTCCGACCGAAGCCGGGATTCAGTTCTGTCGCCATTTCGAGCAGGTGACGTTGTTACAACAGGAACTTACTGAGCGCATGCAAGCGTTAGTCGGGGGTGTAAACTCCGAAGCGGCGACGATCCGTCTTGCTGTCAACAATGACAGCCTTGCAACTTGGTTTCCTGGGGTGATCAAACGCGCGACGCAGGATCTGGGTATCCGCTTCGACATTTTGCCAGACGACCAGGAACATACCGAAGTGAGTTTGAAGTCAGGAGACGCGCTGGCGGTGATCACTACGCTGGAAACGCCGGTACAGGGTTGCCGCAGAATCTCGTTGGGGTCCATGGACTACATCGCCGTGGCATCGCCAGAGTTTTTTCGCACGCGGTTTGAAGGGGGTGTGCGGCTTGACACGCTTCGCGGTTCGACCTGCCTCGCGTTCAACCGCAAGGACGGCATTCAAGAGCAATGGATGAAAATTTGCTTTGGTGAGATCGTTCCCGTCTCGACGCATTTCGTTCCGTCCTACGAGGGATATATCGCCTGCTGCCTGAATGGGTCAGCATGGGGGCTGGTACCAAGTATTGCGGCCAAGCCGCTGATCAAGCGTGGTGAACTGATGGAACTCAGCCCCGGAAAAGAGGTCAAGGTTTCACTACACTGGCAAGCCAGCATGCAATCAAGCGAAATCTTAACTCGCCTTGGCGACCTGGTGCTGGCAGAAGCGGCGAGACATCTCTCACCGGATGAGTTCAGGTCCCAGTGAGAAACTTGGGCTTCCCTGCACGCAGTAAGTATGTCCGTGAATTCGAGCTCAAAACCCCGGACCAAAGTGAACTGCGATCGGCGCAGGATGTCTTGATCGCTTAGCGGGTCAATGCCGGTACATGCCTTCACTAATGTCGAACATGACCAACGTGTGGGCATGATAGCGCCACATTAGTGTGCTCCACAGTATGAGAGGTTCTGCAAGTTTCCGCAGGGCTTGGCCTAGCGCTAGAGGAGCACGCCATTTTGTTGCCGCGGCTACTTAATCACCAACTTTGGATAGCAATTCACCTCTGCAGCCGAACACCCCAGATCGATGCAGTGCACAATCTGATACAGACCCAGCGCTGCAAAAGCCGGCCCATCGAACATGGTTTTGATGAACAATGGCTGGTCCTGCGCAGTCTGGTTGACGGCTTTGGTGGTGAGGCACTTTGTGCCGATCTCTGCCGATACATGACCAGAAAATATCTCTCGCTTGGCTGGCATGAAATTGAGTCTTGCCGTCGGGTCCGATCAATCCTTTGTGACCTTGAACTCTCCCGCGCAATCACTCTGGAGCATCTTGGCCGAACCACACTTGTTGTGCGGATCCAACGGCCTGGGATAATTCAAGCGGATCGGCATGCAAGTCCTGACTTCAGTACAGCAACAGTTCCCTAAGACTTTTCTCGGTCTGGGCTTCCTAGTGGCTGACAGCGCCTGGAAAAACTTCCTTGCATCCTAGCCATGCGGTCGTTTGACCTCTGCCAATGGTGCTCTGCGTGCGCTCGCAACCTTCAGTTTTCGCCCAGACACAGTAATCAAGCCATCCAAAAATTGGTTGATTATAAATAAAACTAATATACCATTAGTCAAGACAGGTCCACACCTGAGGGCATCGCTGTAGGCTAGCTGACCAAGCCTAGCAAACATAACCGGAACAAAAGGAGGGAGCGGACGTGGAACAACACTTGGCAGAGATCCTAGCAACACCATCGCGTCGTTCCGTTGATTTGATGATGCTTGGTACTCCCACCTCTTCGGCGTGGAACATTGCGGGTTTCGGACCCAGCACGCAGATCGATACAGACTATGGTCCCCGCCCCGCGCAAACTCTGCGTGTAGGGGATCTTGTGCGTCTTCGCAGCGGTCGGTTCGGTCCGATTGTCCGGATTGAGACGTTGCAAGTTGACGAGGCCGATGTCGATGACATAAGCGCAGCAAAGCCTGTTTTGATCGGGCGAGCCAGATTGGGCTTTGACTTTCCAATTCGACCCGTCTTGCTTGCTCCCGGCCAGAAGCTATCGGATCGCCAGAGGTTGCCCGAAACGTATCGCACCGCAGGCGACCTGTTGCGGGCAGGGTTTGCGCAACGCCATCCAGAGAGCCTGCTCAGGTACGTCGTGTTCAGCTTTGCTGCGGCCGAAGATGTGTGCGCTGGGGGTGTGTGGTTGCGGGTGGAACCTGCCGACCTAGTTGGCAATGAAAACCAGGGGGCTAACTGACCAATTTCATCTGAACGGGCCGCGCCTCCATGCTGGCGATTTTCATTCTGATCGGGTGAACTCGCCTTTCGTGATCACGGAATGCGATCTCGGGATCTTTGCCTGCGCGTACCAACGCGATAGACTCAAGGAAATCTTCATAGATTTCCGCCATCAGATATTCCGTGCATTTGATCGATGAGTGAATCAAAACGAGCCTCCAACTGGGTGAGGCGTATACGCTGCGCAGAAACTATGGCAAAAACTGGGCGCGTTCCTTGTTCGCAAAGGATGGCAACGGCCCGTAGACAGCCTAATGTTCGTGCGTCAATCAATCTTCCGCAGCCATCATCTGCCGCAGGGCAAGCCGCTGTGCCATGTCTTGCCTTCACTAGCGGCGGTTTGCCGCCTCGATTTAGACACAACTGACTTCAGTCGATGCCTGACAACTGGCCATCACCCAAGTAGAGACGACGAAAAGATCGAACGACCGCATACCGCGTAAGTTAGTGTTTTTACAAGTTATTCGAAGTTCGATTAAATCATGTAGCCTCATCCACAAGAGATTTACTCTCCGAGATTGTCCGCGAGAGGAATTCTCGCGGACAATACCCACTTGCGGAAAACAAATAGAACTCTTCATCTACAAGACGATCGTACGTGAACTTATGTATCATTAGCAAGAATCATGATCGGCAGCCAAAGAAACAGTTTGTGTCTTCATGTGAACAATTGCGCCCGATCACTGGACCACACCGAAGGCGTCTACACTCAGAATCGACTTCCCTCATCTCTTGCCACTTGGCGCGCCGTTGTCCGTCTGAACCGCGCCTGATTTGCCGGAGTGTCCAATTTCTTGGTCAGGTGGAGCACAATCGGAAAGATAACGCGCAAGTTTTCTCATAGAGTTCGTGAATGCGCTGTCAGACTGATCGCGGACAGTCAGCGCCAGCGCAAAGTCGCGCTGGCAGGTATTTCGGTCGACTGGGCCTGAGATCGGATGCGTACCTAAGATGTAGATCATTCTTGGAAGGGTCAATCGTCAGGCTGGACGATTGCCAAGACAGTTTCGAGGAAACGGATCGCTTTCTCTCTGTCGCAAAGTATGGTGTAGGTTTCTCCACGTATGGGAGAGTGGTCGGTGCTTGCTAACGTGAAAATTGTGGAAGTTCTCGATCGACTCATTCGGTCTTCCGGTGCGGATCAGAGTACCGCGATCGATGAAGCTCTAAGCTGGATAAGTCTCAATGCGTCCGTCGACCAAATCGCTTTGTTTCGGGAAGGCGGAGAGGGGTCGTTCATCTGCACACATTCACTGCGCGTCGACCAGAAGGAGGCCTCTTGGAAACCCTTTGAAACGATCCCCGCCACGACCTTTGCCCGATTGCGAGAAGAGGCTGGTGCATGTGTTCGCAACTTCCACCCCACGGTAGACGACGCCCCTGAAATTGCCATGCTGCAAGGCAAACTAGCTACGCTGATCGTTGTGCCAATGCGACAGGATGGGCAAATCATCGGTGCAATTTGTTTTGGATCAGACAATCCCCGCCCGGCGATTTCGGAAGACGATCTGAGCTTGCTGACGTCATTAACCGGATTCATCTGCGCGGTTCTTATTCGCTGGGCCGCTGAAAAGCAGGCGTTCGAGGTAACCGGGAGACTTCAGGCAACCCTTGCGGCTCTGCCTAGCCTGTTGTTCGAAATAGACGCACAGGGTCGCTACACCGGGTTTATGACCGGGCCCGAACATCTCATGATCGCCGAAAAGGCGTTGCTTGCGGGAAAGACAATAGCGTCCGTCCTGCCTGCGGAGGTGGCCGCCACCACTATGGCTGCGCTGCACGAGGTGCTTGAAACCGGCACCACAAAGCCCGTGCGCTATTGGCTAGATCTGGCCGATGGACGACATGATTTTGAATTGACTGGCGCTCGCAAACCAGCCGCCGATCTCGGCGCGCCGCCGACTGCGATTTTCCTTGTCCAAGAAGTCACCACCGAAGCACGGCAAAGCGAACAATTGTCGCGTTTGGGTACCATCGTCGAAGTGATGGGCAACCTTGTCGTTATTGTTGACATGAACGGAAAGATCGAGTGGGCAAACCCGGCCTTTGAAAAACAGACGGGCTGGTATCTTAATGAAATTCGGGGCCGGCGACTCGGAGATCTTGTTCGCTGCGCCGAAAGCGACCCAACGGTTGTCGCGCAGGTCAATGCTGCCATCATTGATCAATCACCATTTCAGGGTGAAATAGTTAATCAGGACCGCTTGGGCAAGAAATATTGGGTGGACTTCAATATCTGGCCGTTGTTTGGCGCTGACGGCCAATTTCAGGGATATGTTTCGGTTGAAACCGTCATCTCGCGCCTTAAGGACCAAGAGACTGAAATGGAGGTCCTGGCCGAAAGGGCGGCCATGGCACAGGCGCGATTGGAGAACGCGTTGATGGCGTTGCCCGATGGCGTTGTTGTGTTTGACGCCGACGAACGGGTAATTGCGGTCAATGGTGCCTACCGACGGACGTTTCCGGACCTTTCGGACATTGCAGTTCCGGGCATTTCGCTGACCGACCTGTTAAGTGCCGGGATCAACAAGGGATTGTTCCCCAATCCCTCGGGAAGCGGCGACCCGGACTCTGGTCTCGAAACGCGCTTGGCGCAGTATCGGCAGCCGCAATACGTAGATGAAGTGCACATGCCGGACGGCAGGTGGTTGCGTCGCATAAATTCACGAACCTCGGATGGTGGATGCATCGCGGTCGGAATTGACATCACGGCCCGGAAAAACCACCTCGCCGCGCTGGACGCCGTGAACAACGACCTTCTGCTTGCCCTTCAGGATCGCGACGCCGCGCGGCAACGCCTTATGAGGATTCTAGAAGGTTCCGATGTGGGGACATGGGAATGGGACACTGTAAACGACACCATAAAAGTCGGCGGTCGGTGGGGAGAGATTATCGGCCTTGTGACCAAGTCCTTGCCGGCCTTTGGGTCCGATGAATTTCGTGAGTTTGTGCATCCGGACGACCTCAAGCTGATGGACAGTGTCCGACTTAAGGAACTTGGCGCGGAAAAAGCCGTGATCGAGAATGAGTTCCGGATGAAACATCTGAACGGTCACTGGGTCTGGATCCTGTCGCGAAGTCGGGTAACAGAACGTGCCCAGGACGGCACTGCGCAAATGGTCGTCGGCGTGCACATTGACATCAGCGAACAAAAGCGACTTGAGCATGAATTGATCAAAAACCAAGTCTACCTGGCGCAGATCATGGACACCAGTGCTTCGGCAGTGGCGGTAATGGGAAGCGACGGCGTTTTCTCTTTTGCCAATCTTGAGGCAGAGCGGGTTCTGGGGCTCACGCGGTCAGAAACGGCTGGGCAGATTTACCGCGATCCAGCATGGCATATCGAACGGCTTGAGGGTGGGCCCCTGCCCGAGGCGGACTTGCCATCACAAAGGGCCATTACCGCCGGAAAGCCGGTGCGAGACATCAGGATGGCATTGCACTGGCCCGATGGGACGCGCCGCGTCCTGTCCTGCAATGCTGCGCCATTGGCATTCGAAGGGAACGATGTGCAGATCGTGCAATCATTCACGGACATCACCGAGCAGCTTCTGGCGACCGAACGGATCGAGGACGCCCTTATGCGAGCAGAAGAGATGAGCCGAGCCAAATCGACCTTTTTGGCAAACATGAGCCATGAAATCCGGACGCCCTTGAACGGTGTTCTGGGCATGGCCGAAGTGCTAGAGTCGGTCTTGACCGACCCGAACCACAAGCAAATGGTCAACACGATCCGAAAGTCGGGCGATACGCTTTTGACTGTCCTCAATGGCATTCTCGACATGTCCAAAATTGAATCCGGCAAGATGACTTTGGAAGAAGTGCCTTTCTCTCCCATGGCAATCATGCACGAGGTCGAGGCAATCTATACAATTCAAAGCGAAGAAAAGGGCATCAAGTTCGAGATGCTTTCAAGCGCCGGGTGCAGAGGAATTCGGTTGGGTGATCCGCATCGCCTTCGGCAGATCCTAAGCAATCTTCTGGATAACGCGATCAAGTTTACCCAGCATGGTCTGGTCCAAGTGAAATTGTCTGGTCGCCCGGGAAAACCGTTGACGTTTGAAGTGGCCGACACCGGCATCGGGATGGACGATCAGCAGGTTGCGCGGGTCTTCGAAAGCTTTGAACAAGCAGACGGCAGCATAACGCGCCGCTTTGGCGGAACAGGACTGGGCCTTTCGATCGTTCGGCAACTGGTGACCCTGATGAGGGGTGAAATCACCGTCGCCAGCGTTCCCGGACGCGGCACAAGAATAAAGGTGACACTGCCTTTGTCCGACAGCGAGATGCTTGAATCTGCCCCCTTGATTGCGCCGGACCCGACCACGACCAAGTCACTTAAAGGTGTCAGATTGCTGTGCGCCGATGACAACGAGGTCAATCTGCTGGTTCTGCGAGAGATGCTGTTGCGGACGGGTGCGGTCATCACTCAGGTCGAGAATGGCCAGCAAGCCGTCGATGCATGGGCCGAAGGTTTGGCGCGCCAAGAGCCGTTCCAAATTCTACTTCTGGACATCGCAATGCCGGTGCTCGACGGCCTGAGTGCGCTTGCAGAAATACGCGCCGCCGAACACGCCAAAGGCCTGAACCGGGTGCCCGCGGTTGCGGTGACGGCCAACGCGATGGCCCGTCAGGTTTCCGACTACATTGTCGGGGGGTTCGACACGCATCTTGCGAAACCGTTCAAACGCGACGATCTTTTGCATGCGCTACAAACACTGCTCTGACCTGGCTGCCTCAAAATACGACGCGACTTTTGTCAGAGGATAACCGATTCCTACGTCATCTGAATAAGGGATGTTTCGTCACAAACCGGGCAAAGAAATGTTCACGTTCCGTCAACATTTCACTGTAGTACAGACAACGAACACGAGAGAGTTGACGATGAGTGAAAGTTCAAACTTCCGTACCTGCCAAGTCCTCCTCGCAGAAGATGACGAGGTAAATCAAGATATTGTGAGGGCGTTTCTGGCCGACACACAGGAAGTAGAGCTGACAGTGGCCTCGGACGGTCGCTCGGCGCTGGAGGCGGCACTGGTAAAAAAATATGATCTCCTGATTTTTGACCAACAGATGCCCTACATCACTGGGGATCGCGTGCTGCTGCACCTTCGCGCCGGTCGGTCTTTCAACGCGGCGACACCGGTGATCCGGTTCACGGCAGCTGCCGATGCCAGACCCGTGCAGATTCAGCGGTCGGGAGGCGTGGCCGAGGTCACGCTGCCCAAGCCGCTGCGCCGGGAAACTTTCGTTTCGACTGTCAGGACGATGCTTGGATTGGCGTAGACCAAAGCACTGCCCTGTACCGGCGCTACGATTTCAGCACCGCAGCGTCGTGTCGGCAAATACTCTCCAACCAACCGTTTGAAAGGCTACATGTGTCCACGGCACCGAAAGAAATTCCCGGCACCGCGAACGCGGGTCCGCAAGGTCCGGACCGCGCACCCGATGAAGACCCGCCGAACGCTGACGCGCCTGAAGGTGCATGGCAGATTGACATCAATCTGTTGGACGATGGGGTGGTGATATACGACTCCGCAAATCGCAGAGTGGCAAACAACCGTCGTTTCCAAAGCTGGTATGGATCCGATTCCGCCATCCCGGCAAAAGACGAATCTGAAACGCACGGAGGCAACTTCACTGATTGCGAACGAACTCTGCCCGATGGCCGTGTGGTCAAGGTTGTCACCCGCTCGCAGCCGAATGGCGGTAGGATCGAGATTCATTCCGATATCTCCAAGTTGAAAGTTGCCGAACAGCACATGCGCAATTTGATTGACGGTGCACAGGTCTGTACGTGGGACTGGAATGTTGCGACCGGTGAACACCGGGTGAATGAATACTGGGCCAGATTGCTCGGCTTTCAGTTGGAAGAATTGGCGCCAATCACGTTCGACACCTGGCGGCAACGGGTGCATCCGGAGGATCTGGCTGCGACGGAGGCGCTTTTCGAGAGATGTTTGTCGGACGAAAGCGAGGTTTACCGTGCCGAGTATCGATTGCGCCACCGGGACGGCCATTGGATCTGGGTTCTCGACAGCGGGCGCACGCTGCTTCGAGGCCCCGGAGGAACTCCGGAACTCATTGCTGGGGTGCAAGTAGACATCAGCGAACAACACGCCCGCGAGACAGCGCTTACGGCGATCAAATCCGATCTTGAACACTCTATCACCGAACGCGCCACGGTAGAGCAGCGCCTGTTCGACATCGCCACCGTGTCGGATGGCTGGCTATGGGAAATGGACGATCAGACGCGCTACACCCTTGTACTGGATGGCGAGTACTTTGACGATGGTGGGGTGTCGAAAGATGGTCTGATTGGCAAGACCCAGAAAGAATGGCTGGATGCAAATCCGGACATGCTTCCGGGAATTGATTGGGACAGTTTGCTCACAGCGATTCGGGAACATCGGCCGTTCCGGGATTTCCTTTACCGCGCTCCAAAATCCACCGATGGTGTCGTCAGATGGAGAAGGATGACTGGCAAGCCGATTTTTGACGTTGCCGGAAATTTTACCGGCTATCGCGGCGTTGGGTCGGATGTGACGGAACTTTATCTAGCCAAAGCGCGTGCCGAAGAGGCTAGCCGAACAAAGTCGATGTTCCTTGCAAACATGAGCCATGAAATTCGTACGCCACTGAATGGTGTGTTGGGAATGGCTGAAATTCTGGATGGTGGTTTGTCGAACGCTGATCACAAGAGGATGATCGGTGTCATCCGTCGTTCGGGTGAATCGCTGCTGAATATCCTGAATGACATCCTCGACATGTCAAAAATCGAAGCAGGAAGGTTAGAGCTTGAGACGGTGCCATTCGCCTTAACCGACCTGGCCGAGCGGATCGAAGAAATTCATGCCGTGCGGGCCGAAGAGAAGGGGCTTGATTTTGAAGTTCTGCTGGGGTCAGGCTCGGATGCCCTGCGGGTTGGTGACCCATATCGTTTACAGCAGATCTTGCACAACTTGGTTAGCAACGCGATCAAATTCACCGAAGCAGGCGAGGTTTCCGTTAGGATTTTTGGGCGCAATGACAGCCCGGTTTTGATCCAGGTCCGCGATACCGGCATCGGCATGACACCCGACCAACTAAGCCGCCTGCATGACGAATTCACACAGGCCGAGACATCCGTTACCCGCAAGTTTGGTGGTACGGGCCTTGGCATGGCTATCACCCGCACCTTGATCGAAAAAATGGACGGCACAATACATGTCGAATCGGCATTGGGTGATGGAACGACTATTGAAGTTTCCCTGCCTTTTCCCATAAGTGTGAAGTCCGAAATAATACTTGCAGAACAGTCGGTCATTGACGTTAAGCTGCAAGGGGTGCGCGTTTTGGCGGCGGATGACAATCTCACGAACCGCACGGTGCTGGAGTTGATGCTAATGCGTCGCGGCGTTCATGTCGTGACGGTGGCAGACGGGCAGCAGGCCGTCCAAGCCTGGAAAACCGGTGAGTTTGATGTGGTATTGCTGGACATTTCGATGCCCGTAATGGACGGTCCCACAGCGCTGAGAGAAATCCGTGCGCTAGAGTCAACGCAGGATAGGGACCCAATCCCGATCATCGCCGTGACTGCAAATGTTATGGCACATCAGATTTCTGATTATCTGGTTATGGGCTTTGACTCTTGCCTGGCAAAACCGTTGAACTCCAGCGATTTGGTGATGGCTATCAACTCCTTTGTTGCTAGACTAAAACAGGATTGACAGCTCAGCCCGTTATGGGTTCCGCAGCAGTGCGAGTTCGTCTATCAACGCTACAAGCTTTGGTTCCAAATCACCCCAGATTTCAGAGGCCGCAGTATTGCGATTAAGCGCTTCGCCAAACTGTTGATCAATAATGGCTGCCAGACGTCCAGGCTTGGGAAAGCCCAGTGTCTCTGCAACGCCCGCTATTTTGTGCGAAAGGCCAATCACCTCTTCCAACGCGGCCTCAGGGTTGTTCCCTATCCGGATATTAATCCTGCAGGCTTCAAGTGCATTGATCCGCTGCGGGATTAAATCCCGAAATCGACCTTGAGCCGGGAGCAGCAAAGATTGAACGCTGCTATTCAAATCGTACCGCATGTCAGAACCGTTGGATTGAAAAGCAGGTTTGTTCATGTGGCAAACTCACAAAACTCGCGTTTGGACGCGGTAGCTAGTTGGAGTTGGTCGATCTCACGTTCTGAGATTCGCTTTAGGCTTTTGGTAACCGCAGATGCGCATTTCACTAAAGCGCTGATCCGAATTTTTGATAAGGGTGTCATTTGAGAAAAATGTTTGTCCGCGCAATTCGCCATCTTTGAACTTAGTGAGTCAGAATATTCGATCGGCCCGGATAGCAATAGTTCGCTGATGGCGTCGACAACGGCTCGGCTTCCCGCTTGACAAATAAAGACATGATTTGCCTCCACTGATACAGAATGGATCAAGCCAATGGCGGCCAGAATTCTATCCATGCGGCAATCCGATGCCTGAAGCGCGATAATATATGTATTATCGATCTGAAAACTGGCCGTCGCTATTGGCAAAATGCTCTTTTTACTGCCGGCCCGAGGAGAATATTTTTGTATTACCCACCGGATTTTCCAATAAAGGACAAGACCCGGAAATCCTCTTACAAAGGACGATTGAGATTTCTTTGAAACACCACACAAAATGGAACGCGACGGTAACAGCAACAGCCGAAAGCGCTGCTCGAACTGCGATTCCACTATTCCTATTAGGGCTATCTGGTCTGGCAAATTGGCCGAGTCGTTGATAGCTCCAACCAAAAGGCTGTTTTCAACACAACGCTTTGCTAGATCCGAAATGGTTTTCACAACATGAGGTTGCCTTGAATAAGGTATGGTTTGTAACCTGCTTTGAAAATCAATACCATCTATGTCGGATATCGGGAGGCCGAGCAAAATACACTCAAAGGGTGTGCTTTGCGATCGCACTACAGCCGGAGCCGTGACCGCAGAAGCGGTGTTCGGGACATTGTCGTAAACAGGCACGCGCACATTCGGCATCAGGAATTCTTGAAAGGCCACATCATCGTCATTCGTCAAAGTAATCACGATATTCCCTTTCAGAACCCGCTTGGTCTTCGTGAAACTTAACGTCCCTGAACGACTCCTGTCGACGAGACTAGTAGAAGATTCTGGCTATTATTGGGCTTGACGTGATCAGTTGGAAAAAATTTTGCCGTTGAGGGGTGTAATTCCAGAGGGCTCTGATGCGAGGCTTAGTTGTCTGAGACAGGCATTGTCGGGACTTGTTCTTGTTTCGAAGCCAGAACGTTGCGGTTGCGGCGACGGCTACGGCGGAGAGGAAGGCATTCGTGCATCAGTCGTAGCGGATGGGCACAGGTCGCCAGTCTTTCAGGCGCCCGACACGAACTCGATCCGGTTGCGGCATTTGTAGCAGCACTTGTCTTGCTTGATGGATTTGGAGAGAGACTTGCGTCCCGGGGTACTGGGGCTTAACCCTCGGATTGTAAACTGTTGTTTGAGGCATTCAGCGTCATAGCTGCGGCCGGTCAGCAGCCAATCCGGCTTGGACAGATTGTTCAGAAGGGCCGGCGCACCCGTGTAGTCGCTGATCTGGTCTGCAGACATGAACAAGAGGACCAGCCGATCGTCGGCGTCGTTAACGGTATACAGTTTGGTGTTCATGCCGTCTTTAATCTGACCGGCCAGACGGCCTCGCTTACCGTCAGGCTCCAGTTTTTCGACCGCAGGATGGACGCCGTGCGGTGCGCTTTCAAATAGGTGGCGTCGATCATCACTGTTTTCGGAACGGCAGCCTCGGAAGCCAGGCCTTCCCTGATCCGGGCGAAGATGCCCTTGTCGCCCCACCGCTTCCTTCGGTTTTAAAGTGGCTTCGGCGGGCCATTACTCCCGGGGCCGGTCAGACAAATCTCAGTTGGCGTTTTCGGCCAGCCACGACGTCATCAGCGCGATCTCGCCAACTTGTGCGGCGATGATTTCATCGGCCAGCTTGCGCATCTCCGGGTTCTCGCCATGTGCCAGCAGCACCTGAGCCATGTCGATGGCGCCCTGGTGGTGCGCAATCATTCCGCATGCGAAGGCCACGTCG
>JANNON010000080.1:0-2475 GCA_031399105.1 Blastocatellia bacterium
CCAGTCGATCGCATTCTTCAACACTCCGGGAATTGAATAGTTGTACTCCGGCGTGACAATAAGAATAGCGTCGGCGGCGCGCACCTTTTCCTTTAACTCCGTGACTTTAGTTGGTGGCTCAGCTTCGTCATCCTGGTTGAAAAGAGGAATGCCGTTGAGATCAAAAGTGTCCAAACGAGTGCCGTCGGGAACCAGTTCCTGTGCCGCGCGTAACGCCGCTCGGTTGAAGGATGCTTCGCGAAGACTGCCGGCGATTCCGAGGATTACGAAAGGTTCGTTCATGTGCTGCTCCTATTACTGAAATGGTTGGATTGAAGTATAGCCCGCGATTTGCACGCGTGCGAATGGGCAGGGAGAAGTCACTACCGTAGCGCGGTAGCGTCGGGTCTTGAGATTAGCAGGCAATCAATACTGGTAGCTACGGTTCACCTGACGCTACCGCGTTTCGGTACTGACTTCTTGCTTTGCCAGTCGCGCGTCGCTAACGTTAGAATCACTCAACCCCCTCTCCCGTCACAAAAATCTTCCAGCTTACCGGAGGCCCATGAGTTTCATTGATCACCATAGTCGTCTTTTGAGCATTGTCGTCCTGCTCGCTATAGTCTCAAGCATGACTTTCCTTTCGACCACGAGTTCCGGCGCAAACGATGCACCCGACACTGCCGCCGATGCCGAAAAATTCATCAGCACTGCCGAGCAACGTCTCTTCGATCTAAACATCAAGTACGCGCGTGCCGATTGGATCAAGAGCACGTTCATCACTGATGACACCGAGGCGCTTTCGGCCGAGGCAAACGAGGATCTGATTGCTGCCACAACCGAATTGGCGGAACAAGCTCGCCGCTTCGACAATCTCAGCCTGCCACCAGACACGGCGCGAAAAATCAAGCTCTTAAAGCTCTCACTAACTATGCCGGCGCCTAAAGATCCAGTCGAGCGTGAAGAACTAACGAAGATCGCCGCTTCCATGGAAGGTGATTATGGGAAGGGTAAATATTGTCCCGATGGCGAAAAAGGAAAGTGCCTCAGCCTTGGTGATATGGAAACGATTCTGGCGACCAGTCGCGATCCGGAAGAGTTGAAACGAGTCTGGCTGGGCTGGCATAAAGTCTCGCCGCCTTATCGAAAGCACTATCAGCGTTTTGTCGAGTTGAGTAACAAGGGCGCACGTGAGATGGGCTTCAAAGACACGGGAGCCATGTGGCGTGAGAAGTATGACATGGACCCGGACGCCTTTGCGGCGGAGATGGAACGGCTCTGGCAACAAGTCAAACCGCTCTATCAGTCGCTTTACACTTATACGCGTCGCAAACTTGGGCAGAAGTATGGGCCACAAGTGGTTCCGCAGAACGGGCCCATTCCCGCGCACCTACTCGGAAACATGTGGGCGCAAACCTGGGGCAACGTCTATCCGTTGCTGGCGCCGGCGACCGGCGATCGCGGCTATGACCTGACTGCGACTCTCAAATCTCGTAACACTGATGCGAAAGCGATGGTCCGCCACGGTGAGAAGTTTTTTACTTCACTCGGATTCGAGGCTTTACCACAGACCTTCTGGGAGCGCTCGTTGTTCGTTAAGCCACAGGATCGCGACGTCGTTTGTCACGCCAGCGCCTGGGACATCGACTTCGAGAAAGACGTGCGGCTGAAGATGTGTATTAAGCCGACCGAGGAAGAGTTCACAGTTATTCATCACGAGTTGGGCCACAACTACTATCAGATGGCCTACGCCGGACAGCCGTTCCTATATCGCGATAGCGCGAACGATGCGTTTCACGAAGCGATCGGGGACACGGTTGCGCTTTCAGTTACGCCGGCCTATTTGAAGCAGATCGGCCTGATTGATCGCGTGCCCGATCAAAGTGCCGACCTTGGTTTTCTTCTGCAACGGTCGCTCGACAAAGTGGCATTCTTGCCATTTGGCTATCTCGTCGATCAATGGCGCTGGAAAGTTTTTTCCGGCGAAGTCGGACCCGACGCATATAACAAAGCCTGGTGGGATCTGCGTGAGAAGTATCAGGGCGTGAGTGCACCCGCTCCGCGTTCGGAGCAGGACTTCGACGCGGGGGCGAAATACCACGTGCCGGCAAACACTCCATACGCGAGGTATTTTCTTGCGGCAATTTTGCAGTTTCAGTTTCATCGCGCGCTATGTCGGGAAGCTGGATTCAAAGGCCCGCTATATCAGTGCTCGATCTACGGCAACCAGAAAGCGGGAACAAAACTGAAGAAGATGCTGGCGATGGGATTGAGCAAACCGTGGCCGGAAGCGCTCAAGGCGATGACCGGTGAAGATAAGATGGACGCGACCGCCATCATTGATTACTTCGCGCCGCTTAAGCAGTGGCTGGATGCTGAGAATCAGAAGGCGGGGGAATAAAGGAAGGTCTCAGGTCTCAGGTCTCAAGTCTCAGTTCTCAAGTCTCACGCCTTCTGCAATTTGAGATCTGAGACCTGAGACCTGAGACCTGAGAC
>JANNON010000083.1:0-5441 GCA_031399105.1 Blastocatellia bacterium
CGTGGTCAGTTGTCCGCAGTCAGTTGTCCGTAGTCATTCGCACTTATCAGAATGCCAGGCCGGTTCCATCAAAAGAACAACGGACAACTGACCACGGACAACTGACTACTGACCAAAAACAAAATACCTTGCCTCACCACCGTTACCGCTGAGCATCCGCCACGACATTCGGAATCCAGAACTTCTGTTTATCGACAATCACCGCTTTCAACCCTTGTTTTGGCAGATCTTTCTCTTTGTGGCCCAGAAAGGTGAAATGCGGCAGGTCGCTCAAGACGGTTTGAAACCATCCGTGCTTGGCAAGAATCTCCCGAACGCGTGGGTTATCAAACTCCATGACGTCGAACGCCAGCATTGCAATATGTTGAGAAGTTCCCGGCGCGGCTATGGAATAGAGGATCGACTTTGAAAGATCTTTGCTAAAAAAGATGCCGCCCTTCTCGAGCTCCAGCACGGCAGATATTTGGTGGTACGTCGGCAAGGCGCGCAACCGCTCGACATCGGCACTCGTTAAGCGTTGTTGCGAAACCCAATAGTCGAGTGCCGGCAAAAACCTTGTATCCCAGAGTCGCAAACTGTCTTCGTAATTCCTTCGCGCCGCCTCAGCTCCATCTCGCGGCGTGATGTCCAGGCCTTCTTTCTGCGCTTCGTCGATGGCTTTCAAAAGTGACTTCATGGCTGCGGGTTGCAACTCAATGTCGTCATACGAAATGAACTCTGTTTGATACCCCGCCCTTTCCTGGAAGATTTTGACCTGCTCCTCACTGGTGAAAACACATACCGGTGGAGGCTTTACCTTGTCAGTGGCGACAAACATCGCGCCATACTCTTCTAGAACACGTCTGGCAACGGTATCGCCTGGCGGGCACAGGCTCGCAAGCGGTGTCTTCCGCTTTTTCAGTTTTTTGCCGAGTACTTCATAAAACGACTTTGACTTCTGGCCGTCCAACTCTTCTATTTGGATTCCCATAATTTTGGTTGCTGGCTCCTGATGCGCGGTGTTGCCACTGCCCGAACCATCGCCTGCCTGGGCCGCTATCTGTTTCAACGAAATGAAACTCAGCAGCAAAGTTGAACACAGCACAAAGCGAGGCAGCAAGCGGAGCGCTGGGGAAAGCTTGGCCATCACAGCGTTAAGCCGGATAAATTGCGAGCAAGATTCGAGTGGCGCTGAATTGCGGGTAAACATCTTGGAAGGAACCTTTACTGTCTTGATAATAGTGAGCGTTTGTTTTGATGGTCAACGGCAGGAACGAAAGAAATCAGCCGCGGATGAACGCGGATTAGACCGATCTAAGCATTGATCTTTCAGATCGGTGTCATCTGCGTTAATCCGCGGCTGATTTCTTTTGTTACGACCACCAAGCTCCCCAACCTGCAAATTAGATATACTCGCCCCAGCTCTTCGCAGAACGGAACAAGGCATGAGTCAGATCAATCTCGCGCGCGAACTACTGGAGACCTATCGAAAGCACGGATGGGAACTCCGGCGTGTGCTCGCAAGCCCTGACCACCGGGCGGAGTTGCAAAAGGTGGTAGTTGAAACTCAGGACGTAATTTTCCAGGACGCTACCATCAACGCGTTGTGGTTTTCGCGCCCCTCGCATAGTGACCGCGAGGCATGGGAACTAAGATTAGTTTCGGAAAATCCGTATGCGCTGTTTCAGACGTTTGAAGCGGATGAGACGGAAGAACTGCGCGAAGATGCTCGCATGGAGATGGAAGCGCAGATGCGCGAAAGGCTGGCAGGGAGTTAGGTTCGAGACTAGCGCTTTTAAGTACTGAAGACTGAGTGCTGAGTGCCCGTCAAACGATTCGGCCACCACAAGCTATGTTCATCACCAATCAATCTGGGTACTCAGCACGCAGTACTTCGCCTTCTACTGCTTCCCGATCTTGACTGGAATCTCTAACTTCTCGGCACCACGCATCAACACGACTTTGACCGTGCTGTAAGGAATCGCGCGCAGCACCCTCATATTGAACTCATCCCTCGTACGAATAGGAATCCCGTCGAACTCGATCACTACGTCACCGGCTTTCAGTCCCGCCATGTCGGCCGGGCGATTTGGAGTGATCTGATCCAACCGGACACCAAATATATTCGTTCCCGGCACCTGAACACGTTCCGTGTCGCCGTCGTCAAAGCCAAATAGACCTCGCCCTTCCGGACGGCTTCGAAACGCCTTGGCCAGACGATCGAACTCGTCCTTTCCCACTGTGGTTAGCTTCGTTGTCTTGGCTTCGCCGTCACGGGTGTAAATGACATCGACAGTTTTGCCAATCGGGGTGTTCGCTAGCAGCTCGGTAATATCATCTTCGTCGTTAACAGTCTGGCCATCAAAGCTAGTGACGATGTCGCCACCAACCAGTCCAGCCTTGTCGGCAGGCGAACCCGGAGGTTCTACATTGCCGAAAGTCGCTCCGCCGCCTTCAGCGTTATCAAAACCATCAACACCAACATAAGACTTGGTCGCTACCGGTCCGGCGAATTCGATGTTCACACCCGATCGACGAGGAGTAATGATCGCGGTGAACGCCGCCGCGGCGATAAAAAATACGAGCAGGCCCAGAAACATCCAGGTCATGCCGCTCATTTTTTTCCGCTTCTTAACTGGTCCCGATTGCACGGGCGCCATTCCCGACAATCCGTAACTGGTCACCAGTGGCTGTGCCGAAGCGGTGGCGCGATCGGCCGTGAACACTGCGCGATGGTTGTCTGCGAAACGGACCGTTTCCGTATACTCAGCGGTGCCTTCACCAAGACGAAACCCGCAATTGCGGCAAAAGCGCAACTCTCGCGGCATCGGCGCGTGGCAATTCGAGCAGTTGGTGAGCCCCGGATTATCGGCGAGCTCAGGCGACATTCCTGGATTCTGTGACATAGCAAACCTGCCAAATTGAAATTGACTGATATTCCGGCCCGTCGAGCTGACAGCAAACTATACGCCAAAATAGGGGTTACGGTTGCATGGAAGCACACGTTAGCAAACAGCGCACAGCAGACAGCAAACAGCCAGAGCTGGTTCTCGCGGCTCAATGCTTCCGTCTTCGGATTGGCTAACTGACGGTCCTCGCGCTGACTGTCCTCGCGCTGACTGTCCTCGCGCTGACTGTCCTCGCGCTGACTGTCCTCGCGCTGACTGTCCTCGCGGCTTTGCCGCCCGCTGTCGTCGCGGCTTGCCGCTTGCCGCTTTCCCTGCGGTAAGCCTCTGGCTTACCGGCGGAATTGGAGATCAACTGAGGCTCTGCCTCGGAAGAGCCGCGAAGGCACAGCCTCAAGAGGGAGAAGTACGCTGCCGGTAAGCCAGAGGCTTACCGCAAGGAAGGCGGCACAGCCGCGCGGCGAGCGAGTCAGCCGCACAAACTGCTGGAAACGCACGAGAGACCTCGACGTGAAAGTTTCTGGCTGTTTGCTGTCTGCTGTTTGCTAGCTCGGCTGTCTGCTGTCTGCTATTTGCTAGCCCGGCTGTTTGCTGTTTGCTATGTATGCGTGCAATATCGTGAGTACCCGAGGAGCGGGGTTCGAAACAAACGGAGGATCTAAAGCTTGTGGAAGTAACCAAGGCTCTCGCTGCCCTGCAACCCTTGTATGGCAAAGACAACATCGAAATCGTGACGGTTGACGGACGTCGAGTCCGCGGGGTGGTAAAAAGCATGAAAACCACACAAGCCTTGACCACTCCCAGCGTAAAACTGGAATGTGCAAATGGCGAGGTCGTTAAAATCCCTTTTCCTACCATCGCTGAGATCAAAGATCACAATTGACCTAGGCAACTTCTCGGCGCCGCCGATCTCGACCCTGAGTCTCTTAACCGTGGTAAGGAGCCCGCCAGGCTTCTCGCGTTTCAGGAGGTCATCGCGTATAGTACGCCGTTTAATTTCGTAGGTTTACTCAGGAGTTAGCAAGTTGTCGTTAATGATTGAAGATTTAGGGGGCCGCGTGGCGAGCATCTGGTCCGAGCTGCGACCTGCGACTCGTGGTCTGGTTGAACGGGCTCTGCAGCTTTCAAATGCCCCAGCCTCGCCCGGACGAAATATTCCCTACGACGCGCGTGCGGACCTCGAATTAAGCCGCTTGCTAACGGCGCTGGACGATCGCGCCGCAGAGACAGCCTTCAATCCTGATCATGCCAAAGAAGATCAGTTGAGACATATCGCTGATACTTGTGCCGCAGTACTTCAGGAAAAAACTCAATCAGCCGAAGTGTTCAGCCAACTGGTAAGGCGAGCCGAACTGCAACGAGACTACGCTCGCATCGACTTGCTCGCGGATGCACTGGGCCGCTTCGCTCCGAGCGAGACCTGCGAGCTGGCGCGTTCGAATGATGTGATCGTGCGCGCGCTGGCAAATGAGGCGCTGGCCCAACTGCCAACCGGCATGTTGGTGACGCTTTTGAGCGATCCGGTTGATTCAGAAATTGCGCGGCACGCGCTGAGAAGACAGGCGATGGAATACGGTTCAGAAGAGGCTCGACAGATTGTGACGGCGCTGGAGCAGGTTGATATGGCGGATGAGGAAATTTAGAGAGGCTTGGACTTTGAAATTTTGTGCTTTGAACTTGTCCCGCGTGCTGTCTGAGATCTAAGACTTGAGATAATCTGAGATATCAAATTTCAAAAACTAAGTTCAAAGTACCGAGCACAAAGTACCAAGTTCCAAGTTCCAAGTTCCAAGTACGACTAGGCCGCCTCACCAATCTCACGCAATCTCTTCACTACTTGATCAATCAACCAATTTGGCGTCGATGCTCCCGCGGTTACGCCTACACGTTTTACCCCCGCTAAATCAGTCGCACTGATTTCTGCTGGTGTTTCGATCAGATAACTCCGCTCACATTGCTCCTGACAAACTGCCAGCAACTTGACGCTGTTCGAAGAGTGCCGGCCACCTATTACGAAAAAGGCATCGACCTGTCCGGCCAACGCCCGCGCAGCATCCTGCCGATCTCTGGTAGCCGAACAAATGGTGTTGATAACTTCCGGTTCAGTATCGGCTTTGCTTCTAACGGCTTCCGCAACGTCAAGAAAAGTCTTTAACTTGATCGTCGTCTGTGACACGACGATTGGTTTGCGCAAAGCGGGCAGCGCGGCAACTTCCTCAGCATCACGCACCACATACGTATTCTCGGGAGCGTAACCCACGACGCCGATCATCTCCGGGTGATCCGGATTACCAGCCACCACGACGTCGCGGCCCTGCTTCGCCGCACGCTCAGCCAGGTGTTGTACGCGAGTGACAAACGGGCACGTAGCATCGATGACTTTTGCCGCTCGACCCTCCAGGTCGTGCTGCACTTGCGGCGTCACTCCATGTGCTCGAATTACTGCGATAGTGGCCGCTGACGCTTCGTCGGGAGCATCGATCGTCGAAACTCCCAATCCACCAAGCCGTTCCATCTCCTGCGCGTTATGAATCAACGGACCCAATGAACGAATCG
>JANNON010000094.1:0-6557 GCA_031399105.1 Blastocatellia bacterium
GGGCGAAGCAATCAGAACCGTGGAGCGCAGCGACCGGGCCGATTCGGAATAAGCACACTTCACTAAAGTAGATCTCTTTCAAACCAGTTGAGTTTTTCGCGTCGGCCCGGTCGCTACGCTCCGCGGTTCTGATTGCTTCACCCTTTTGTTCTCTTCAGTCCTCGTGCTCTTCGAAAACACGCTTGCCCTTCCAAGAACTCAGCACTCAGTACTCAGCACTTTCTCATTCATTAAATCTGCGTAATCTGTGAATAGTGATTCCTGTGCGCACGGCTCATACGACATACTCTTGCGCGACAGTTTAAGATGGGTTCTAATGTGCTCGCCTCGCGCACATTTCACAATCGACTCAGCATTCCTCGCCCCATTGCAATCGCAAATTGCCGAGGACAAACCTTCGATCACCTCCACGAATCGGGAGTCGCAAAATGAACATCGATACCACAGAACGACTCATCGACGCAGCGGCGCGTTATGAGGAAGGCACCAAAGACATCCTATCTGTACCGCTACGGTCGAAACGCGAAAGGTACTTGTCGCGCAACCTGGCGCGGACGAAAGCAAACCTGCTCGCCAACGAAGCTGCAGCTGCCGGAGCGACTATTCCTCCCTCGGAATCGCTCGCCCAACTTTCCCAGGAACGCATCATCGGCACGAGTGATCTTTTCGATATTAACTATCTCGAACTTGCAATCGCCGTAGGCCGCTCGGTCGCACGCATTCAAATCGGTGCGGCCCACGCGACTGGATTTCTGGTTGGGCCAGAATTACTGATGACGAACCATCATGTGCTGGAAGACGAAGACGACGCGCGTCGAGCGCTAGCTCAGTTTGACTATCAGGACAACGCGAGCGGTGAACTCCTGGTCAGACAAGACTACCGCCTCAATCCGGCCAAGTTTTTCCTTACGGATAAGGTCCTCGATTTCACAATCGTCGGCGTGGAAGGTGTATCGCTTCGTAACCGTCAACTAAACAGTTATCCCTGGATCCGCTTGATCGCAGAGCTGGGCAAGGCCGAGAAAGGTGACGACGTCAACATCATTCAACATCCGCGTGGCGGTCTCAAGCAGATCGCATTTCGCCGCAACGAAGTGATTGAAATCCCAGACGGCCAAAAGAACTTTCTTTACTACACCACCGATACTGAGCCCGGCTCGTCCGGATCGCCATGCTTCAACGATCAGTGGGAACTCATCGCGCTTCATCACTCGGGCGTAGCAAGACTTACCGAAAAGCATCCAAAACAAATCCTGCGAACCGACGGCCAGGTTTGGCGAAAAGGGATCGATCCCGAGGGTCTCATCGACTGGCTTGGAAACGAAGGAGCCCGCGTATCGGCAGTAGTGGCAGCACTGCGCGCAGCATCGCTCAACGGTGAAATGCAGGAACGCCGCGCGCGTATGTTGGAGAGCACGCCACCCAACCCCATAGAACTCGCGCGCGGGAACGTGGCCCCGGTCGCGAACGGCGACATTAGTTTTCCTTCCGAGAGCAACTCAGTTAACGCTGGAGGAGTGACAATGGGACAATCGCATACGTGGACCATCCCGATTCAGGTCACGGTGACCGTAGGCGGAACGCCGGCGATCACTGCGAAGGAACCCGTAGAAGTTCCGCAAGCTAAGCCGCCAGTGCCGGAGGAATTCGGAGAAGCAATTACCATTGATCAGAATTGGACTGGACGCACCGGTTACGTTCCAAACTTTCTGGGGACGAATATTCCTTTGCCAAAGCTGACGCAATCGATGAAGAACAATAGTGTCGAAGTGCCCGCACAATTTCGAGGGAACAATGAGAAATACACTCTCAACTATCACCATTACAGCGTGGTCATGAATAAGAAACGGCGGTCCGCCTGGTTTTCTGCGGCAATGATCGACGGAGAGAACTTCCAGGATTTCGCGAGAGGCACTGACAAATGGTTTCTCGACCCGCGTATCGACAGTAAGTTTCAGATGGGTGAGGAGCTGTACGCCGCAAAGAATACCGATCGCGGTCACCTCACTCGATTCAAAGACCTTTCATGGGGCTCAGGACCAACCGGTATGGAGGAAGCGGTCAAGGCCACTAACGACAGCTTTCATTTCACAAACTGTTCGATGCAGCTGGACGTTTTCAATCAAGGAAAGAGCCGGTGGCAGGGTTTGGAACTCTTCCTGCTGGAGAAGTTCGCAAAGAAGAACGAACGCAAGATGATTGTCTTCACGGGCCCGGTGTTTAAGAACTCGGATCCCAAATACCGGAATGAGTTCATGAACTATGTTGCCCGCATTCCCCTGGCGTTCTGGAAAGTGTGCTGCTTGAAGCGTGAGGACGGCTCGCTATCCGCCACCGCATTTACGCTGGGCCAGGAGGACGTGACGGATTTGCCGGGCTTCGCGGAAGCATTCGATGTGACTGCCGCTCAAGTCACCTTAGCGGATCTGAAAAACCTTACCGGGCTGGATTTTGGTCCTCTTATGCAACACGACCACTTTGCTACCAGCCAGATACCTGGAGCGTTGGAGATTAGCGAGCCCGGCGAGTCATCGCGTCGAGTCAAACCGATCCGGGATCTCGATGATATCGTGATGTGATAAGCGAAGCTTTGCACCAAAATTCCCGCATCATATTGCCGCAGAAGATGTACCCACTTTTTATGCAAAGCCAATCAGCGAAGTGTCGTTGTCTTCCCGGGGGAAGTACGATACGGCCACACTTGCGAGACCGATCCATGGTTAACACCTTAATTAACGTACCTCTCAAAACACCATGTCAATAATCGTCTGTCGCCCAAAGAGTCTTCCGCTCGACAAGCTCGTCGCCGCTGAGCGACGCGCCGCCGAGATAAACCCCGAAAATGAACTAGAGAGAAGGACTGTTGAGCGTTCGCCCACTGGCCGCCGCGGAGGACCACGTCGCATAGCCGTGGTCATTGCACGAAAGTGGCCGGCCACGGGTGTGAGGTTAAGTGTCTCGTTTCTCGACAGGCCCTCAGCTGCGTTGCGTTCGCGCATCCTGCTCCACATGAATGCCTGGGGTGAACATGCGAACGTACTCTTTTCTGAGACGCAGGGTGTTGGTGAGGTGCGCATCGCCCGGTTTGACGCCCCAGAGGAGATGGCGGGCTACTGGTCGTATTTGGGCACCGAGATCCTTGATGCTCCGGAAGACGAGCCCACTCTCAATCTCGACAGCTTCACGATGCGGGAGTCGGAAGCTGAGTTTCGCCGTGTCGTTCGTCACGAAGCGGGTCACACTCTTGGCTTCGATCACGAACACATGCGCAGCGATCTGGTGAAGCGGATTCATCGCGCCAAGGCTTTCGCATTCTTCGATAAGGACCAGGGATGGTCGCGCAAAGAAGTAGAAGAACAGGTACTGACACCACTGGCGAAGCGATCGATCATGGGAACCAAAGAGAGCGATCCGCTTTCAATCATGTGCTATCAACTTCCCGGGGAAATCATGAAGGACGGCAAGCCTATCCCCGGCGGAGAAGACATCAATCCAACAGATTTTGCCTTTGCCAAGTCGTTGTATCCCAAACCATCGCGCCGCACGAGCGAATCTCCAGAGGCGGTCATACCGCAGTCATTCAGTATTGCCGCGGCTGGAGATGAAGAGAGCAACACCTTCGAGTTGGTCGTGATGGACGAGTTTCACTCGGGAGATCCGAGCCGAGCCGCGGGTTCAACGCCCAAGTTCGCGCAGGTGTTTGCGAGCTATTGTGGTGCGCGTGTTACCTCTGTCATGCGCCTCAGAGCAGACAAGGGAGAAGAGAAGACGCGGTTCGGACAGATCATCGGAGTCCACGAGCGCATTAAAGCTTATACGAACCGTGAAGAAGGAACCTTACCCAATGACGATGAGATGATCGATTTTGGTGGAAAGCTCTTCGACACGCTCTTTCAAGGCGACGTGCGACGCCTATATGACGAAGCACGCACGCGTCAGCGCAACCGGCTGGATCTCGTGTTGACGTCGATGATTCCCTGGATCGCCGAGAAGCCATGGGAGTTCGCGTATGACCACGGGAGACAAAGCTTCCTCGCCACGGAGGAGATTCACTTCAGTCGCAATGTGCTGACGAACGTCCCAGCCGATCAGATTGCTCGGGGTGACGGTCCTTTGCGCATCCTGGTGGTCTCGGCTCAGCCGGTAAGTTTTGGCCAGCTCTCGATCGAACAGGAAGTCGCGGTGATTGAGCGTGGCTTTGAGCCCCTCGTCGAAGCGGGTCTTGTCGAGATCGACACGTTGCCACGCGCAACGCCGTCATTGATCCATGGCCACCTAACGACCGGAAAGTATCAGGTAGTGCATTTCATTGGTCACGGCGAATATGACAACAAGCGCGGTGAAGGACGCTTGATCTTCGTCAATGAGAACGGCAGCGAATACCCGCTCGGCGAGCGGTCGGTACGAGAGATCTTTCGCGGCCGCGGCTTGAGTTTGGTGTTTCTGAACGCTTGTGAGAGCGGTCGCGGCGGGCGTGCGGACTTCAACAAAGGTGTAGCGCAGTCGCTGGTCGCGCATGGATTGCCGGCGTTGGTGGCGAACCAGTACAGCGTACTTGATTCATCGGCCACGTCGTTTGCACAGCATTTTTATTGGTCGCTGGCGCAAGGCATGTCGCTGGGCCATTCGGCACGGGAGGCACGCATTGCAGTCAACTATCTACTGCATGGAGAACCCATCGACTGGGCTGTCCCAGTGCTCTATGCCCGCGATGCGAATATGACAATCTGCTCTCCGCCGAAAACCGCAGTCCGAGCGCCGGCCACCAGCAGGCGCGCCTCGGCACGTCGTTCGACGTTGGCCCATAAAGCGCGCGTCGCCGTCTGGGACATCGACAACGTATTTCCTGCCTTGGACAAAACCCTGACGGCAATGAGTCAGGCGCAGAGCGAGTTTGGGTTCGAGCTGGTTGATCTATCGGTGCCGCTCGGTGTTTGGGATCTCGACTCTGTCAAAAATGAACCGTACCTGTGGGCCGAACATCTTGCCAACCGGCTCGAAAGGATGCCAATGGAACTGGGGGTCGAAGTGCTGGCTTGCGTAACAAGACACTGGATGCGCAACAACGAGAAGTTCGATCTTTATGCCTGGTGGCCCAACGACCGCCGGCCCCCGATCATCGTTTATTCAATAGCGGGGTTTAAAGAGATGGCTCCTGAGGGTCCGGAAACAGACCGGGCGATAGTTAACGCAATGGTTACCGGCTTGTCTGGATTCTACGGTGGTCTGGAACCACATCAACGAGGTGGCAAAGACTGTCCCATGGCATTCAACAAGACCAGAAATTTCAAGCACCTCATTGGACCACGGAATTTTGACGCGTCGTGCCGAACTAAGCTGAAGAAGCTGGGCGCAAAATTTGGGGCCCTCGAGGCCTTGCTCAAGACGTTCCAGCCAAAGTCTTAACAAAAGGAGAACGATAGCCTTGCCACCGAAAAAGAAACAGCCAGCAAAGCGTAGTGCGGCGCGCACAGACGTAAACCTGCGCGCCGCTATTGCCAGTGGACGCAGTGCCGCCGACGACGTGATCGCGTTCCGCGCGAAACAGCGACGCAAACGCGCAACCCTTGAAAAGGAGTTGCCGTCGCCAGCTCTTCGGCGCGGACGCGTCGGACCTGATCGAATCCCGGCGAAAGCACGAGGCTTGTTTAGTTCCAAGAAGACCGCTGGCGTCCTGATAGCCGAAGGCGATTCGTGGTTCGATTATCCGATGCAGGACGTGCTGCGAATGCTGGAAGACGATCACCTCTTCGACGTTGAGTCTGTGGCTCACAAAGGAGACTGTGTCGAAGACATGGCCTATTCCAAAGGCCAATTCGAAGAGTTCGCTCGCCGTCTGGAGAAGTTGCTGCGCAACGACAAACGCCCGCGAGCCATTTTGTTGTCCGGCGGCGGCAACGACATCGCGGGTGATGAGTTCGCCATTCTGCTCAACCACGCGGCATCAACTCTGCCGGCCTTCAACGAGGACATCGTTCGCGGTGTCGTCGACGTGCGCTTGAAGGAAGCTTACGCAAGCATCATCAGCGGTCTCACCGCCATCGCTAAGTCTTATCTCGGAAAACCGATTCCCATCATCACTCACGGCTACGACTACCCAATTCCCGATGGCCGCGGTTTCATGGGCGGCTGGTGGAAATTGCCGGGGCCGTGGTTGAAGCCCGGTTTCCAAAGAAAAGGACACGACAATCAGGCGAAGAATGCGGTGCTGATCATGCAACTAATCGATCGCTTCAATGCGATGCTCTCGACCGTGACCGCACTTCCAGAGTTTGCGCACGTTCACTACCTGGATCTACGCGGGACGTTGAACCACGATGCCACTTATAAGAAGCATTGGGCGAACGAAATGCACCCGAATGAAACCGGGTTTGATCTGGTGACTAAGAAATTCGTGGACGTGATCGCCAAGCTCTGATTTGAATTAGACCAAAGCCGGGGAGTTCGCTGTCAGGAAGGCGGACCCTGTCCCCGCTTCTTCAGCGCCACTCAGCTTTCAAGTCAACCTTTCAAGCTGAGAGGTGAACTGAGAGGTAGTGGTTCGAAGCTCGAAGCGG